>CAZEYH010000001.1:0-27298 GCA_964515895.1 uncultured Clostridiaceae bacterium
AATAATTAAAATATATTTAAGATATTAGAATATGATACTGAATATAGAAAATAACATATTGTATTATAACCGTATTATATAAGATACGTTAAAAGATACATTAAAAATAATGTTAAGGATGAACAATATATAATGACAGGCATGGGAATTAATGACAAAAGGCACAATGTTGACAGGTGCAATAATAAAAACTCACTAAATTGTAAACTCGATAGTAGTGATAAGTATGCAATTATTCTTACTTTATGTTTGTATTTACTGATGATTGTATATGCTATTTCCGTTACCATGATTGGTCCTTTGATGTCGATACTTATAGAGCATTACAAACTTAGATTACATCAAGGCGGTCTTATAATAACATTCCAAAGCATTGGAGGAATTATTAGTATTACTCTTGGGGCTATATTTGCTGACCGCATGAAAAAATCTGCTATAATAGCTGTAGCATATATATTATATGGAGTTTCGCTTTTTGCTATAAGCACAGTTCCTACATATAAGCTACTGCTGGGTGTATTTTTTATTCTAGGTGCCGGCACAAGAATGGTTGATTCTATTGTTAATGCTTACATAGCAGATCTCCATCCTAAACGAAGGAGTTTTTATCTAAATATATTACATGGGTGCTTTGCAATAGGAGCGTTGATAGGTCCCTTGTATTCTCAGTACCTGGTGGGAAGTGGTATGAGTTGGGATAGAACCTTCTGGATACTAGGAATTATTTGCATTTTTGTATTTACAGTATATATCGTACTAATTACAGTTTTACCCAATGAAATTGCTAATAAAAATGCAGCTAAAAAACATGTTGACTTTTCCCGTGTAATGACAAGTAGAGCTGTATGGATTCTATGTCTTGTTATGGTAATGTATGTAGGACACCAATCAGGCATAAGCACTTGGTGGGCAATGTATATGGAGACTCATATAAATGTTTCACGGAAAGTATCAAGCATATCTTTATCCTTGTTCTGGGTTGGAATAATATTGGGACGCTTTATTTGTTCATATCTTACAAAACATTTCAAAGCTAAGAATATTCTTGTATGTGGTAATTTATTAGGTGGGCTTTTACTTACAATAAGTATAATAATAAAAAATCCATATTTTTTAGTTATATCAGCTGGACTCACAGGGTTATTTACAGGTGCTGTAATACCTTTACTGGTGACTATTGCCTGCGACTGGTATCCTGAAAACTCCGGTACAGCATCTTCAATGATATTTTTAAGCGGCACTTTTGCTCAAATTATATTTCCCTGGCTAATGGGAATTATAATGGAATATGTTGGCTTTCAATGGGGAATATTGATTTCAGGCATTACTCTGCTAGGAGGGTTCCTAATATCACTTGCAATTCCGGATAAACCTAATATTGATTTAGCTTTGGATTTATTTTAGCAACTTGTTTTAAACTTCATTTGCTTTTTGCACTAAATTTAATATTACAGTTGTTTAAGAAAGTTACGACCTGCTTGATACGCTGAATTTAATGCTTCCGGAAATTTCCTTATTTCTGCTTTACCGTCAACACCAGGAATAAATAATTCCCCTGAATATTCGATATCTAGTGAAATCATAAAACTCCTGATTACCATGCGGGAATTTATAAAGTATTTGTCTGTATCCATAGCTGCTGCAGAGATATAAAAACCTTTTTTCTTTATAAGTGGAGCAGGATGGTGAAGCAGAAATTTACGAACCCAAAAGGCTTGTCCTCTGTCAATAAAAGTTTTCATCTGAGCTGTAACACAGGCAAAATATATCGGTGATGCCAAAATAAGTCCCTTTGCATTTTCAATGCATTCATATATAATCCGGATGTCGTCTTTATATACACATATACCGGTTTCATCACACCGACAACACCCCATACACGGCTGTAATTCTATATCCCTTAGTTTAAAACGCATAATTTTCTCTTCAGTTTCCAAAGCACTGAGAAATGTATCCATAAGAATATCAGTATTACCGCCAGGCCTAGGGCTTCCATATACAGCAACAAACACTTACATTACCTCCAATTACAGTATTAATGAGAAATCTCCGACACAAATAAGTGTACCATTTAGTATGACCGTGGTAAAGAGGTAAATCGAATTCTTTTCCCATGTACTCGGGTACATGAGTGTTTTTTGCTTTTCTTGACAAAATAAGGATAATGCAGTAGAATTTATACGTATAAATGAATATAATATTTTTGGAGAACATTTTATGAAACGTAAGAATTCGGTATCCAGTAAGGATGTAGCTAGGGAAGCGGGAGTATCTCAGGCCACGGTTTCTTATATATTGAATAATGTGCAAAATGTTAAGATAAAGCCTGAAACTAGGCAAGCTGTGCTTGATGCTGTAAAAAAACTAAATTATCATCCAAATCAGATTGCCCGAGGAATGAAACTTAAAAGATCTATGTCTGTAGGAGTCGTTACTGACAGGAATGTTACCAACTTTTATTTTATGAAAGCTTTAGAAGGTATCAGAGATGGACTCCAGGAAGATAATTATTCTATAACCCTTTTATTTAATAAGCATGAAGATACCGGTGAGGCAGAATTTATCAAATATTATAATTCAAATAGAATAGATGGAGTAATATTTGCTTTTGCTTCCGTTGAGGATAGCCAGATCGAATATTTGAATAATATGGGAGTTCCATATGTAATTATAGGTACATATAGCACAGAAAGGGATGTTTATGAGGTCTGTACAGACCATCTTGACTATATTCAAAATGTGATAGGTTATTTTAAATCTAAAGGGGTACAAAATATAGCCTATGTGGGACCTACTCCTAAATGCCGGGCCGATAGAAGGCTTGAAGCTTTTAAAAACGCCATGGCTTTCCATAACTATGATTTAAGAGAGAATTTTATTGTCCGGAGTACATTTAATAATAACGAGATATATAAATCAATTAAAGGACTTTTTACAGATGATATATATAAACCTGATGCTATTATTGCAGGCTCTCCCAGGTTTGGTATGCTTGCCGTGAAGTGCTGCCATATGCTAAGTATAAAAATTCCTAATGAAGTACGTATAGTAGCAATAGGCTCATCGAAATATTTTGATATTATCTATCCGTCCATATCTTCAATAGAACTACCTCTTTATGATATGGGGTTTAAGGCGGCGCAAATGTTCCTAGAAATAATTAAAGGAGCAGATGTAGAAAAGACGGCAGTACTGCCGTCTGAAATTATTGAGAGAGAATCTTCATAAAGTGTAAAACTCTAGTAAAACTGTAGTATATATATTCGAAATTAATATAAGAATTAAAATGAAGTTAGTTTAGGAGTTGGCTTATTATGAGAGCAAAACATATCTTATGGGATTTCATTAAAGAATATAAATGGAGATATTTAATAGGTATAGTATTTCTTCTTATTACATCATTTATTACGTCATTAATACCCAAAATAATTGGTATTATTACTGATAGTCTGAAAGATAAAATGCCGGTTTCAGTTATAAATAAGCATTTAGTTATTTTAATATCTGCTGCTGTTGCGGCTTTTATCTTCAGATTTATATGGAGATATTTCCTTATGGGTAATTGCAGGTATTTGGAGTGTCATTTGAGAGGTAAATTATTTAAACATCTGCAGACTCTACCTGCAAGTTTTTATGATAATAATAAGACAGGAGACCTTATAGCCTATGCTATTAATGATATACAGGCGATAAGACGTACCTTTGGTTTCGGATTTACTGCAATACTTGATGGGATAGTAGTAAACACAGTTTCAATTCTAATTATGGCCAAGACTATTAATCCTATCCTTACTGCAATAGCTCTTGCACCTGCACCTATAATAGTATTTATACTTTATAAATTAAGGAGAAAAATTCGTGAAAGGTTTACCGATGTACAAAAAGCTTTTGCATCAATTTCTGAAAAGGTTCAGGAGAATATATCGGGAATTAGGGTTATAAAAGCTTTCGCCCAAGAAAAGGAGGAAGTGGAGGATTTTACAAAGTATAGTCAAGCTAGAGTAGATACTCATATGAAATTAACAAGAGTTTCTTCTGCTCTTGGGCCTGTAACGCAGGTTCTTTTTGGTATGAGTGTAGTATTTTTTATCATATACGGTAGTGGATTAGTTACTAAAGGGGTAATTTCCTTAGGGGATTATGTAGCCTTTAACTCATATATAATGGTTATAATGAGACCTATAGTAAGGATAAGTAGAATTGTTGAGATATGGCAGCGGGGTATAGCTTCAGCCGGACGTTTAGATAATATTTTTACTGTAAAAGGAGAACAGGAAACTAGTCAATCCCAGAAAGGAAGTTTTAGAGGAAGTATTGAAATAAAGAATTTAAACTTTATATATCCAGGGACGGAAAATATTGTTTTGAAAGATATAAATCTGAAGATTAAAGAAGGGAAAACATTAGGGATACTTGGTAAAACCGGCAGTGGAAAAACAACGTTGGCTAACCTACTGCTAAAGCTATATAGTGTTGAGGATGGACAAATATTTATAGATGGGAAAGATATTAACAAAATACCTGCTGAAATTTTAAGGGAAAATATTGGATATGTGCCCCAGGATAATTTTCTATTTTCTACTACAATAAAGAATAATATTGAGTTTTTCAGGCCTATTTACCTGGATTATGAAATTCAACAGGCAGCAATGATGGCCAGAATATATGATGATATTTTAACTTTCCCGGAAGGTTTTGATACTATTGTTGGTGAACGAGGTGTTACTCTTTCCGGAGGGCAGAAGCAAAGAGTGTCTATTGCAAGGGCGCTTATCAAGGAACCTACTATACTTATACTTGATGATAGCCTTTCTGCAGTAGATACAAAGACGGAAGAAGAGATACTGGGAAATGTGAAAAAAGTATTAGAAAATAGAACAGGTATAATTATTTCCCATAGAGTTTCAACAGTAAAACATGCAGATCAGATTATATTTATGGATGAGGGTAGGATTGTTGAGAAAGGAACTCATGAGGAATTAATGGAGCTGCAAGGGATGTATTACACTCTTTACAAGTCCCAGATGGAACAAGATGAAGAACTCAAGGAACATGAATGGGGAATTTTAGCATGATAATAAAAGGGGGATTGCGAGGATGCCAATCAAAGACAAAAATAGAAATAAGGGTAGAAAGATCCAATTTATAAGGCTCTTGAGTTATTTTAAACCATATATGTTATTACTACTTTTAAGTATTATATTTGCATTTTTGATAAATGGAGCAGTACTCATGAAGCCATATATAATCAAATATGTAATAGACGACTACCTTGCTGTAGGAATTAATGATTCCCGTGTTTTTACACGCATGGGGTTAGTATACTTGGGAGTAGTATTGGTAGGAGCAGGATTTGGATATGTTCAGACATATCTTTTAACATTTATAGGACAAAGAATTATGTTCGATATTAGAAATCAGCTTTTTGGTCATATACAGAATATGTCTATGAAGTTTTTTGACACAAATTCTTCGGGAAGAATCCTTACAAGAGTTACAAATGACGTAGAATCCCTTAACGAAATATTTTCCGGAATGATTGTAGACCTCATTAGGGATTTTATAATGTTGGTAGGAATATTAGCTATTATGTTTTCAATGAACAAGACACTCGCTCTTATCAGTATTTGTAGTGTTCCACTGATTGCAGTTATAACAATAATTTACCGTAAAGCTGCAAGAAAGAATTTTTTGAAAATGAAGGGGCTCATTGCAAAAATTAATGGATTTTTAGCAGAAAACATATCAGGCATGAAACTAGTACGGATATTCAATATAGAAAAAGAAAAATATAAAGAATTCGAAGAGCTAGATAAAGAATATTTTTCTACAAGTATGAGAGAACTGATACTTAATAGTTTTTGCAGACCTATTGTAGAAATTATTAACACTCTTACAATAGCTTTGCTAATATGGTATTGCAGTGGAAGAGTTGCAGGTGGCAATTTGGAAATAGGTGTTTTGTATGCTTTCATAACTTATATTAAACAGATTTTCAGACCTATTAATGATATATCTGAAAACTACACTCAGATACAGTCGGCACTTATTTCATCTGAAAGAATATTCGATATACTTGATAGAAAAGAATTACTAGAAGATATGGAAGGTGGTAAATCTATTTATGAGCTTAAAGTTGCAAGTCAATCTAGTACTGTAAATCAACCTAATGAGTATAAAGCTGTCGGTCAGCCCAATAAGATAGGAGATAAAATTGAATTTAATGATATAGGATATCAGTCTGAATTAAATAAGCTTAAAGGAGACGTAGAATTCAAGAATGTGTGGTTTGCATATAATGAGGAAGAATGGGTATTAAAGGATGTAAGCTTTCGAATTGAACCGGGTGAAACAGTTGCTTTTGTGGGAGCTACCGGGTCAGGGAAAACAACTATTATTAATCTTATGGCTAGATTTTATGATATTCAGAAAGGCGAAATTCTTATAGATGGTATAAACATAAAAGAATACAATCTAAAAGACTTAAGACGGCAGATAGCAGTTGTAATGCAGGATGTTTTCCTATTTTCCGGGGATATAAAATCCAACGTTCGCCTTAAGAACAGCCAAATATCTGATGCTGATATTAGATATGCCTCGGAGCTTGTATGTGCAGATAAGT
Source organism: uncultured Clostridiaceae bacterium (assembly GCA_964515895.1). Lineage (GTDB taxonomy): Bacteria > Bacillota > Clostridia > Acetivibrionales > DUMC01 > CAZEYH01. The sequence continues at coordinate 6,623 of CAZEYH010000001.1, forward strand.
TTATTGAATCTCTTCCAAATAAATATGATGAAGAAGTAAAGGAAAGAGGATGTACTTTTTCAGCAGGCCAAAGGCAATTAATATCCTTTGCAAGAGCAGTAGCCTTTAAACCATCTATATTTGTATTAGATGAGGCTACCGCAAATATTGATACAGAAACAGAAATAGCTATACAAAATGCCATGACTAATATATCCGGAGAGAATACTACCATTATTATTGCCCACAGACTCTCTACTATTAGAAATGCTGATAAAATTATAGTAATCCATAAAGGTAAAGTGGAAGAGATGGGTACGCATGAAGAATTGCTTGAATTAGATGGTATATATTATCAACTTTATGAAAAACAACTAAGCTATCAGCATACAGCATAGAGAAATAGAGTGTATAATAAGAAAAAATTAAGTAAAAATTTATATGAAAAAACATACATTAAAAAATTTCTTGGGCAATTTAATTTTAATAAAGGAGTTTGCGAAATTATGTAGAATATATAATGCATACAATATAAAAATAAAACAATATAAGACTTGACCAACGCCAGCTAGATTAATTGGGGGTGGATATAATTTAAATCTTATTCATATTAGAGCTGGTATTTTTACTAGCAACCACTTGCGTTGGTTTGCCGGGAGGAATTTTGTGAATTTTATAAAAGCTTCATATGCAAACAAGATTCTGTTTATGTTTATATGTATGCTTGTGTTAATATTTTATTTTCTAACAGGCTGTAGTAATGCAGAACAAGTTCCTAAAGCAAAAAATGGAGTTCTTGACTTGACAGATTGGGATCTTGAAATGGATGGTGCTGTAAAGCTTGATGGAGAATGGGAATTTTATTGGGGACAATTATTAACACCGGAAGATTTTGCAGAAAAACAGGGTTCAGAAAAATTTGAAGCAGAAAAATTGTTGGGGGAAATACCAAAAAATTGGAATAAATATAGGTATAATGATAAAAAATTAGAATCAGATGGATATGCTACCTTCCGGTTGGAAGTAGGACTAAAAAATTCTGAAAATATTGCAGGTATAAAGTTACCTGCAATTTCTACATCTTATAAACTCTGGATTAATGGGGATATATATAATAGTATTGGCAAGGTTGGTAAGACCGGAAAAGAATTTTCACCCAGATATTTCCCGGATACTGTTTATTTCAGTTTACAAAATCGTGAACATAATAGAAACAGCGGAATTAATGAAATTGAAATTATTATCCAGGTAGCTAATTTTATGCACCGTAGAGGTGGAATTTGGCAACCTTTAATTTTTGGCACTGCTAAACAGATAAAAAACATACGAGAAAAAAGACTGTTTTTAGACGTATTTCTTTTTTCAAGCCTTTTAATAATAGGGCTTTATCTGATATTTATGTATTTTACTCATCGTAAAAACTTATATGTTGTATATTTAGGGATTTTTAGCCTTATTATGTCAATACGCACCTTGTTATTGGGGGAAATGTATCTGTCTAGTATTTTATCTACTGTTCCTCAGGAATTACTCCTTAAAGTAGAGTACCTTACATTATGCATGGGACTGGTATTATGTGTTTTGTATCTTGAATCACTTATCCCCGATAAATTAAATAAAAAAATAAGTTTATCATTTAAACTTTCAGGACTACTTTTTGCAATTTTTGTAATAGTCTCACCTGCAAGGATATATAATAGGCTGTTGATAGTTATTCAATTTGTAATAATTATTATGGGATTATACTTTGTAAATATATTTAAATCTATGGTTCTAAACGGAAAAAAAGAAGCGCTTTTTATACTCATTGGAACACTATTTTTATATGGAACAGTTATCAATGATATTCTATTTTTTAATGAGATTATATTTACAGAAAGTTATTCTTCTCTTGGCCTTTTCTTTTTTATCATTTCTCATGCCATTATGATTTCAATACATCATTCTAAAGCTTTTTCAAGGGCTGAAAGGGTTTCAGAACATTTAGTTGCTATAGATAAATTAAAAGACGATTTTCTGATATATACATCCAATGAACTTTACAAACCACTAAAAGGAATCATTGGAATATCAGAATCCATGATAGAAGGGGCAACCGGTAAATTAAATTCAATACAATTGTCTAACCTTTCTAAAATTGTATTGAGCTCAAGGAGATTATTTAATCTTGTAAATGATATAGCAGATTTTTCAAAAATTAAGAACAATGATATTATCCTGGAGAAAAAGCCAGTAGATTTAAAGCAGGTTACAAAACTTGTTTTTGAGCTGTGCAAACCAATGGCATCAGAAAAAACGTTGGAATTAAAAAACAACATAAGTCCAGGTATTCCGCTGGCATATGGGGATGAAAGCAGAATTCAGCAAATAATATATAATATTGTGAGTATTGCTATTCAGAATACTGATTTAGGAATAGTAACTGTAACGGTTAGAGTAGCAGGAGAAATGCTGGTAGTTATTACTACGGATAATGAAGAGGAAATGTCATCTAGTGAGCTAGATAGTATTTTTGAGTCTTTTGCATATGAGAAATCATTTTTGTTAAACAAATATGGTGCCGGTGGTATAAGTTTGAGGATAGCAAAATATTTGGTGGAACTTCATGGAGGGGAAATTAGTATTATACCATTTCAAAATAAAGGTACTAGCTTTATTTTTACTCTTCCAATATTTAATGAAAAAGTTGCAGAACATCAAGCAAAAGATGCAGAAAAAATCAGTCATAAGTACGAAAACATTTTGGAAAAAGAAGACATATTGGAAGATGAAGATATATACCAAAAAAACGATGATGAATATGTGAAAAATGATGATTTTACATCTATAAAACCCGATGGAAAATTTAATATTCTTGTTGCTGATGACGATCCTGTAGACCTCCAGGTCATGGTTAACTATCTTTCATTAGAGGGTTATAACGTGACTGAAATTGTAAATGGTGAAGAAGTAATATCTAAAATTAGAGAAAATAAGGAAGATTATATTAAGAAGTTCGATTTGCTGATTATAGATATTATGATGCCTAAAATATCAGGATATGAGATCTGCAAGACTTTAAGGAAAGAGTTTTCAATTTTCGAATTACCTATATTGATGCTTACAAGAAAAGGGCAATATGATGATGTTATGACAGGTTTTATGGTTGGTGCGAATGATTATATTTCAAAACCTTTTGACAGAAGAGAACTATTAACACGCGTTGGAACACTGTTGGCTTTTAAACATTCTGTTGAAACTGCTATTGTGAATGCAAGGAATTTAGAAGCTGAGATAAATAGGCGTACCTTTGCAGAAGCTCTAGGTGAATTTTCGAAAGCACTTACATCAACTCTTGAACTAAATGAAGTACTAGAGCGGTTCTTAGAAAAACTAGGTAATTTTGTTTTATTTGATAGTGGTATGGTAATGCTAAAGGAGGATATGAATTTTAGAGTTATTTCTAACATAGGTTGTTTTAATGAAAATTCTAGTTTTAGCAAAGATTTTGCGAATACATTGATTGAATCGAAAAATTCTGCGCTTATACAAACTATACTTAAAAATCAAATGCCTGTAATAATTGGAGATGCCAAGGAGGATAATATATATTGCATTTGTAAGATTGATGGATGCGATAAAAAGTCTTTTCTTGCAGTTCCTATTGTATATAATGATGAAGTACTTGGTATTGTGCTTTTACTGGATAAGAAAAAGAATGCTTTCAGTGAATATGACGCAGAAATTGTATATAATTTTGCTGCACAATCAGGTATAGCAATCAAGAATGCTAAATTATTTGCTGAAATTAAGAAACTTGCTACAATTGATGATTTGACAGGATTAAATAATCGCAGACATTTTTTTGATCTTGCTGAAAGAGAATTTAAGTTGCATAAACGATATGAGAATCTTCAAGGTTTATCAATGATTATGTTGGATGTTGATGATTTTAAAAAGGTTAATGATACCTATGGACACTATATGGGAGATGATGTTTTACGAACAGTGGCAGAAAGATGCATGCAAACTTTAAGAGAAACGGATATAATAGGGCGTTATGGTGGGGAAGAGTATACTATACTTTTGCCCTATGCAGGGAGACAAGAGGCACAGAAGGTTGCAGAGCGCTTGAAGAAAAACATATCTGCACAACCTGTCACCTTTAACGGAAAAAGTATTTATGCAACAGTTAGTATAGGAGTAGCTGTTCTAGACGATAGTATAAATACTCTGGAAGAACTATTGCAAAGATCTGATATTGCCTTATATGAGGCTAAGAAAAAAGGAAAGAACCGTATTGTTGTGATATGATTTTATCTATCCGGTATAATCCACTTAATAAATTTCTCATAGTAACGTGTGAAAGGGAGAAAAGCCACTGCACTTAATACATTAAAAATAGTATGAGCATTGGCTACAAGTTTCGATTTATCCTGACCCAGTAAGGAAGTGATTTTTTTAACGCAAAGGGAAAACGGTGCAAGGATAGCAAGAACTAAAAGGCTTCCTATAACATTGTACAAAGTATGAGCCCATGCAGTACGCCTGGCAGAAATAGTAGCACCAATACTAGCTATTTGAGCTGTAAAGCAGGTTCCTATATTATCTCCCAGGATTAGTCCTAATGCAGCATCTAAGTTAATGAGGCCTCCGTTAAAAAGAACAATAGTAAGTCCCACTGTTGCACTGCTACTATGTACTAGCATAGTTGCAATCATACCTATTATCATGCCTAGATAAGGATTTTTACCATACTTTATGAAAATATTTTTTACAATAACACTCTTTTCGATATATGGTACACTCCACCCTAATATACTTATACCCATTAGCATGAGTCCAAATCCAATCGTTGCCCTGCCTATATTTTTAATAGAATACCTTTTTGCAAATATTCTTATTATAAAACCTATCAATATAAATAAAGGAGCGAAATCTACAAGCTTGAAAGACATAAATTGTGCTGTAATTGTGGTACCAATATTTGCACCGTAGATGATTCCAATAGCTTGAGTGAACTGGAGCAAGCCGGTATTAACAAGGCCTACTGTAATAATAGTAACTGCAGTACTACTTTGCACCAAAGCAGTAATAATAGTACCTGTTACAAGGGAAGTAAAAACGTTTCCTGTAAATCGAGAAAGGGCATATTTAATTCTATTTACGTTTATTTTTTCCAGACCATCACTCATAAGATTAACTCCAAATACCAAACTTGCACTACCTGCAACAAGATTCAAAATTATTATAGCAAATGTTAGCATATAAATACCTCCACCAAACATTACGTCCTATAAAAGAATAGTCCTAATATTCTTAAAATAGAACTAGTATAATGTTTAATGGAGACGTACATTTCTTGTCACATTTTTTATGTTAGCTACTAAAAAACAAAAAACTCCCAAAAAAGTACTTGAAAATTAGTTTCACATGCAATATAATAAACATGTAGTATAATTTCCCAACCGGAAGGTGATGTGATGTTGGATTATAAATTAAAGATAGCTCTGGCTCCTGTGAGGCGTTGGCTGCATGGAAGGAGAACGGGTATTTTCAACCCGGATTATGCTGTAAAAAACAAAAAAATGGTATTAGAATACATTAGACGGAATTTTGCAAGCAACAGTGTAGAGTTTGTAGACTTGGAATTTCTGAATGATGAGGGCTTGATGTATGATATTTCACAAGCGGAAGAGATAGCAAAGTACTTTAATGCTGAAGGTGTTGACGGTCTTGTTATCATCAATTGCAATTTCGGTTGTGAAGAGGTTGCCGGAAAAGTTGCCAAGATTTTAAACAAGCCAACCCTAATATGGGCACCTCAAGATACCATTTTTGATGAAGATGGAATGAGATATACCGATTCACAATGCGGTCTTTTTGCTATAAGCAAGCAACTGCAACGTATAGGGATTCCATTTAGTCATATTGAAAATAGTAAAGTAGAAGACGAAGTATTTAATAAAGGATTCGAGGAGTTTTTATCAGTTGCCTGTATGATTAAAAATTTCAGGAAGCTCAGGATAGCTCAGATAGGCTCAAGACCAAAGCCTTTTAACAGTGTCATATTTAACGAAGGTGAGCTCCTTGAGAAGTTCGGTATTGAAGTTATTCCTATTAATCTTGCTATACTAATTCAGGAGTACAATTCTATTTTTAATGCTAAAAGTAAAGAACTAAATGAAGATGTAAAAAAAGTAAAAGCCATTTATGATGTAGGTGCTCTAACTGACCTGGAACTAAAGAAAATGATGACTTTTAAATATCTATACAAAAAAATATCTGAAGATAATAACTGTCAGATAATATCTACTGAATGCTGGACAGCAATGCTTGCTGCTGTTGGTGCAATGCCATGTTTGGCTATGAGTGTACTTGCAGATGATAAACTTATTGTAACCTGTGAATCTGATGTGTTAGGTGCAATAACCATGGCACTGCTATCTTGTGCTGCAAGAGGGAAGACAGTGCCTTTCTTCGGGGAATTCACTGTAAGGCATCCGGAAAACAAAAATGCAGAATTGTTATGGCATTGCGGTCCATTTGCTTATTCCCTGAAAAAGCCCGGAGAGAGGGCGGTAATATTCAATTTGAAACCCGGCTTCAGGCTCAAAGATGGAAATTATACAATAGCAAGACTTGATTCGTTGAAAGGTGAATATTCACTGCTTGGAGGCACATTTAAAACAACTGATGGACCACACACCTTCGGTACATATTTATGGGCTGAATTTGATGATTATGTAAAATGGGAGAAGAAGCTTATCAATGGTCCCTATATACATCATATGGCAGAAATTGAGGGTGATTATAGAGGAGCTTTGCAGGAATTCTGTAAATATATTCCGGGTTTACATTTTGATACACCCTGAATGATTATTTGAAAAATTTAAAGTGTTTAGATTATTTAAACTGTCACAGAATAAGCAACAGAAGTTTTGCAAGTCGATTTTATCTGGTTTTAAAATAAATGATATTAGAGGGGGTTAAATTATGCCGCTTGTACCAACTATTAATCTCGTAGAAAATGCTGCTGTAAAGGGTTATGCAGTTCCTGCCTTTAATGTTTATAATTATGAAACAGTAATTGCAGCTTTGAACACTGCATCTAGGCTAAACGCACCTGTTATTCTCCAGATTTACAATAGGCTTATGGATTCACGGCTTGCTAAAGGTCTTGCTTCAGCTATAAGTACGCTCGCTAAAGATGAACCTGTTAGTATTTCTCTTCATCTTGATCATGGCGAAAGCATAAGCAATGTTATCCGTGCAATTCGTTATGGCTTTTGTAGTGCTATGTATGATGGTTCAAATCTATCTTTTAAAGACAACATAAAAACAACATCAAAGATAAAAGAACTATGTCAACATGTAAATATGCCTGTTGAAGGGGAATTGGGTCATGTGGGAACAACTAATGAGAACATCAATTCAAGTGAATTTACTGATCCTGAACTGGCAAAGGTGTTTTGTGAAGAAACAGGTGTGGACATGCTTGCTGTAATGGTCGGTTCTGCGCATGGCAGGTATAAAAAAGCACCTGAACTTGATATAGACAGAATTGCCGCAATAAGAGGAAAAACAAATAAACCTCTTGTGCTGCATGGCGGTTCAGGAATACCCGATGAGCAAATCAAAAAAGCTATATCTGCCGGAATTACGAAAATAAACTTCGCAACTGATATATGCGTGGCATTTATTGGTGAAATTCGCAGCTTACCTTGTGATAGCGGATTATGGGAAAAACCTATTGACATATTTGCTGAAAAATCAATTAAGGCTGTTGAAAGTTTTATGGAAGAAAAGATTTTACTGCTTGGTGCTGAAAATAGATCATAAATAAAGGCATCAAATATTAAAATCTTAAAATAACTATAGAATAATCTAAAAACTTAAATAAAGTAGTGGGTATTAAGGTTTTTGGTAAAAAGTGCAAAACTAAGGTTACCGGGTATTTTGTTCAATATTAATATTTGAACAAATATCGGTGTTTGAATGAAATATCAGAAAATAATTGGCTATAAATAACTGACAATGTTTAAAAAATAATGGAAAGGAGACATTATGAATTTTTATGAGTAGAGTAATAGGAATTGGAGCTTCGCTTTATGACGTAATTATGTCTGTAGACAACTATCCAAAAGAAAACACAAAACAACGGACGGATAAAGTTACATATCAATGTGGCGGTCCTGTATCTACGGCTTTAGTAGCTATAAGCAAACTGGGAGGAGAAGCTTCTTATTTTGGCGTTTTTACCGATGATGGATATTCTGATAGTATGCTTGAAGAATTTAAAAAGTACGGTGTCGATACTTCATTATGTATAAAAAAAGGCGGTTACTCATCCCCCTTCTCCTTTATTATAGTTTCTGAAAAAGCACATACCAGAACTGTACTATGGACAGGTGGATCTTTACCGTTACTTCTTCCTGAAGAAGTTCCTAAAGAAGCTATAAAAGCATCATCAGTAATACATCTTGATGGTAACCACAGAGATGCAGCATTATATGCAGCTAAAATTGCTAAGGAAAACGGTGTAAAGGTTTCACTTGATGCAGGAAGTTGCTATCCCGGAATAACGGAAATAGTGGAACACACAGATTTTTTAGTTGCATCGGAAGAGTTTGTACGAGAGTTTACAGGTAATAATGAGCTTCAGGATGCAGCTAAAGTGCTATATAAAAGATTTAAGCCTGAAATTATAGTTGTTACACAGGGTGATAAGGGGGGTTTTTATTTTGATGGTCAAGAGCTAGAACACTATCCGGCATATAGCGTTAATGTAGTAGATACCACTGGTGCCGGAGATGTTTTTCATGGTGCATTTATCTTTGGCTATTTAAAGGGTTGGAAATGGGAAAATATAGTTAGATTTTCCAGTGCAGTTTCTGCCTTAAAATGCACTAAACCAGGTGGAAGAACAGGTATACCGACTTATAGGGAAACAGTAAATTTTATGAAAGAGTGCGGTGAAGTTGAATTTTTTGAGTGATTACATAGTTGTTATTTTTGTATGAATAAAGGAATGTTTTTTGTTGAAGAAATAAGCATTAAAATGATTATAGGATTAGATGATTAGAGGTGTTGATGAATGACTGAAATGACTGAAGATACTGCTATTCATAATGATGAAGATGTCTTGTTGGGAGTTGATTTCGGTAGTGGTGGGGCAAAGTCTACGTTACTTTCTCCAAAGGGCAATATAATAGCGACCTGTTTCAAGGAATATCCTACATATTATCCTAAACTATATCATGCAGAACAAAATCCAAATGATTGGTGGAAAGCTTTCAGAGATAGTATTACAGAGCTAACAGAGAAAAAGGTATTGAAACCATCTCGTTTGATTGCTATAGCGGTTGATGCACCAACACATATTGCTGTTTTGCTTGATAAAGATAAAGAAGTCATACAAAATGCTATTTTTTGGACAGATCAAAGGAGTGCTTCTATTGCTGATGAACTTGATGAAAAGTATGGTGATTTAATACAGGAACAGGCATTTCATCGACCGGGAACTATATGGACATTACCGCAATTACTGTGGGTAAAAAGGCAGTTGCCGGAGGTATGGAATAAAACAAGATACATAGTTTTTGAAAAAGATTATATCAGGTATCTAATGACAGGAAAACTTGCCACGGATAACATAGAAGCGATAGGATCTATGCTATTTGATGCAAGAAAAAAAGTATGGTCAAAAGAGTTATGCAATATTATAGACCTTCCTGTAGAATACCTACCCGAGATAAGACTACCTAATGAACTTGCAGGAAAATTGACTAAGAAAGCAGCTAATGAACTTGGTCTTATAGAAGGTATACCTGTGATTATCGGAACTACTGATACAGCTTTAGAAGTATTTGGTGCAGGGGCTATAGACTTAGGTCAAGCTACTGTTAAATTGGCGACTGCAGGCAGGATATGTGCAATAACAGAAAGAGCGGCACCTCACAAATATCTTGTAAACTATCCCCATGTTGTTCCGGGCAAATGGTATCCGGGTACGGCAACTAAATCTTGCGCTTCATCCTATAGATGGTTTAGGGACGTTTTTGGTGAGAAAGAGGTAGAGTTTGAAAAGTTGGAAGGGAAAAGCTCATATTACTACCTTGATAAGCTGGCGGAATCCGTCCCTCCGGGATGTGGCGGGTTATTTTATCATCCCTATTTAACCGGCGAATTAACCCCATATAACAATAGCAATTTAAGGGCAAGTTTTACCGGAGCTACTATGAAGCATACACGGGCACATTTTACCCGTTCAGTTTTAGAAGGTGTTGCTTTTTCTCTTAAAGACTGTATGAGTGTTATTAAAGAGTGTGGGTTTAAATTAGAAGATGTGAGGCTTATTGGCGGAGGAGCACAAAGTCCGCTTTGGAGCCAGATTGTATCTGATGTTTTAGGAATTTCATTATCTAAACCTTCGACTGCAGATTCATCTGTGGGAGGCGCAATGTTAGCAGGTGTTGGATCTGGTGTTTTTTCGGGCTTTGAAGATGCGGTAAATAAATGTGTGAAAATAACAGAAAAGGTAGAACCCGATATGGAAAGGCATAAGTATTATGAAAAGCTTTTTCAAGTCTATAAAGAAATACAGCAAGGGTTGGAAGAAGCATATGAAAAACTGGCAGTAATCATATGAAAAGTAAGCAGCAATTATATGAAAAGCCTTATGCACGTCACCTAATACAAAAAAAGAATGGAGGTCATATTATGAATTATAAGAAACAAGGATTGCATTTTGACATGATATATTCAGAACTTGAAGATGCAGTCGGAAAAGGCAATATAAGCACAAGTGAAGTTGATAAGTATATATATAGTGTCGACTATTACTGGGTTCCAAGAATAATAGCTGATAGAGGGGAAAAATCTGAAACAGCTGACTTTATATTGTATCCACAGAATACGCAGCAGATATCTAATGTTATGCAAATAGCAAACTACTACAAAATACCAGTAACAGTGTGGGGTGGTGGTTCGGGCTCACAGGGTGGTGCATTGCCGGTATATGGTGGAATTATCCTAGATATGAAGAAGATGAATAAGGTGCTTAGTATAAATGATATAGCTTATACGGCAACTGCAGAAACAGGCATAATTCAGCAGGATTTTGAGTGGGCGGTTAATAGGAAGGGATACTCCTTGATGCATCTTCCGGCCTCAATCTCATGCGCAACGCTGGGAGGATTTTTGGCTCATAGAGGTACTGGAGTATTATCTACAAAATATGGAAAAATTGAGGACCTTATAATAAATATGGAGGTTGTCCTTCCAACAGGTGAAATTATAAATACCCTTGAAGTTCCAAGACATGCTTCAGGGCCTGATTTAAACCAGATTTTTGTTGGTTCCGAGGGTGTATTTGGGATAATTACAAAGGCTACTCTTAAAATGTTTGACATACCTGAAACAAGATGTTTCCATGCATTTATGTTTAGAAATTTCCATGATGCTTATGAGGCAGGACGTGAGATTATGACAAGAAGGCTCAATCCTTCTGTAATAAGATTATATGATGAGGAAGAAACCAAACACCATGTAAAAAGAGTGCTTGGACTTGAACGAGAAGGAGCATACCTAGTTTTTGGCTTTGATGGAGATAAAGAAATAGTTGAAATTCAGAAAAAACGTGCTATTGATATATGCAAAAAGACTTCATATGAAGATTTGGGAAGTAAAGGCGGAACTGATTGGTGGGAGAATAAGTATAAATTTTATTTTCCGCCATACGCATATGATATACCTCAGGCTTTTGGTACAATGGATACTGTTGCAACCTATGACAAAATGGAAAAGGTATATTGGGGGATGAAGAATGCAATAGAAAGCAATTATGATAATGTGAGGTTTATAGCTCACTTTTCTCACTGGTATGAGTGGGGTGTAATGTGCTATGACCGTTTTATAATCGAGGATGAGCATGTACCAAGAGATCCTCACGAGGCAATAAGACTTTATAACGATATCTGGACAACGGGAGTTAGAGCAGCGCTGGAAAATGGTGGAATAATTAATGAGCACCATGGTATCGGTATTAAATTAGGCAGATTTATGAAGGAACAATATGGTCCTGCATTTAAGGTGCTTCAAATAATTAAGAAGGGCCTTGACCCAAATAATATTATGAATCCGGGCAAGGCTGGATTATAGAGAGAGGGGGAGCGATGAAATGAATTTATATATAGAAAAACATACTGAAGCTATTGACAACTGTAGATTTTGTTGGATGTGCAGACATGTTTGCACGCAAGGAAAAGTTACTTCAAATGAAGTACATACTGCTAGGGCCCTTGGTTTATTGCTTGCTTCAATAAATCGGGGAATTAATGATTATAACCTAGAAACAGCAGAAATATTGTTTCAATGCTGCCAATGCGGATACTGCAAAGAGTGGTGTGTGAGCAGTTATGATGCTCCTGCTTTTGTTCGTGCAGGACGTGTAGATGCTATTAAGTTAGGCTTCATACCTCAACCTGTACAAGCGGTTATAGAATCATTAGATACTTATGGACACCCCTTTGGCAGTAAAATTAATAGCCACGGCTCTCAAACTAAAACTGGTTCAGAAATTATAACTGATGGGAAGCCAAATTGTAGGACTCTTCTTTATCTTGGAGCATTTGCAAGATATTTACGACCTGAGGTTGGTAAAGCAGCAATTAGCTTACTAAAAAAACTTGGTGTAGATTTTACATTGTTGGAAAATGAACCAAATAGCGGTTACTACTATTATAACTTAGGGTTCATTGAAAAAGGAGAAAAGCAATCTAAAAAAGTAGTTGATGCCTTTAAAAATGGTGGATATAAAACAGTCGTGGTAATAAGTCCTGCCGATTATTATATTATGACAAATGAATATGATAAGAAACTGCTTGAAGATGCAGGAATAAAAATCACTCCTTTGGTATCTTTAATATCTTCACTTGATATTAAGCCCATGATTAAGCCTGTAAAACCTTCTGATTATTTAAAATTGGCATATAACGATTCATCTTATCTTGCAAGGTATATGAATATTACTGATGAACCTCGCAATGTACTTAAAGCTGTGTTCGGTGATAAACTTCGTGAATTGCATTGGAATGGAAAGCTAGCGAAAAGTAGTGGCTCAGGACTACTTTTGACCTACCCGGAAATGGCACTTAATATTGCAAGAAAATTGTTAAGTGAGGTTAGGGAAGAAGGAGTATCTACCCTGGTTGTTTCAGGAGCTGAAGCAAAGGAAAGTTTACTGCGAGCTATAAAGTGTGAAAGTAGTTGCACAGAAGATGGTAAGGATGAAAATGAGAGAACAAATATATGTAGTATTGAAGTTATGGAACTTGCTGAGCTTATGGATAGAGTAATTTAAACTAGATTCTTAAAAAACAAATAAAACTCAAAAAAATTAATGGTGGTGTATAGAGATGCTAAAAAAGAATTATAAGTGTGAAAATGGGTATGTAAAACTTTGCGAAAGAGGAAAGTCAAGTTTATCGGTTTTAGAATTTGGCATGCTTAATTTAGAGTGTGGTCAGAGCTATACTTTAAACTCTAATGATAATGAAATGGCACTGGTTATATTAAGCGGAAGATGCAAAATTAAAGCAGGGTCAAAAGAATGGCAGAATGTAGGTAAAAGGAGAAATGTATTTTCCGGACCTGCTGCAAGCGTATTTGTGTCACGTAAAACAGAAGTAATAATTACAGCACATGAAAAGCTTATGATTTCTGTTTCACAAGCTCCTACAGATAGAGACTGTGAGCCAATATTAATAAAACCTGAGGATGTTATTATAAAAAATTTAGGCAAATACAACTGGGGACGTGAAGCTCATTTCATAATTGATGAAAGAGTTCCTGCAAAGAACCTATTTATAGGAGAAGCTTTTGTAAACCCCGGAAGTTGGGCAAGTTATCCTCCACACAAGCATGATGTTGATGATATGCCGGATGAAAACTTTTCCGAGGAAATTTACTATTATCAGTTTAATTTACCTCAAGGTTTTGGAATTCAAAGGGTATATACCGATGACGAAGAGTTGGACGAAGTATATGTGGTTAAGAATCATGATGTTGTGGAAATACCGAAAGGATACCATCCATTTGCATTGGCTCCTGGGTATTGTGGTTACTATTTATGGATAATGGGCGGAGAAAACAGAGGATTCTATATGAACTTCCAAAAAGAGCATGCATGGATAAATGCTCTGGATACTTTTCTTACTACAAATGGACTGTAGTAAGAAAAGTTGATTCACTAAGGGATTCAGTGGGGCATTGTAATCCCCGCTGAACAAGGATACAGCGCTAGCGTATTATAGTTACAGCGCTAGTGATAATAATTAAAGTCAATTAAGCTCCTACTTATATAGAGAAGAGACATCTTGACGCTTTGATTAATGGAGGTGTACATGGATGAAAATTGGAATAATCGGTTTTGGTAATCGCATAAAGGGCATGTTTAATGCTCTTGAAAGGCAAGAAATGGGCGGCATCACTCTTGCTGCTATTACTGATATCAGAAATGCCGAAATCAAGAAATCACTAGAAGAAGAAGGTAGAAATCCATTAGAAATAAGCTATTATGATGATCCTGATAAGATGATGGATAACGAAGAACTAGATGGAATAATGATAGGTACCAGATGCTCGTTACATACCAAAATGGCTATTAAGGTTCTTGAAAGAAACATACCTTTATTCCTTGAAAAACCTGTATCAACAAATATTGAAGACTTTTTTAAGTTAAAAGAAGCTGGGGAAAAGACAAAAGCACAAGTAGTTGTATCTTTTCCTCTGCGTACATCAACCATTGTTAAAACTGTAAAAGAAATAATTAATTCGGGCAAGATTGGTACAGTTGAGCATGTTCAAGCTATAAACAATGTCCCATATGGAAGAGGATATTATCACAACTGGTATAGGGATGAAAATGAAACTCAGGGTTTGTTTCTTCAAAAAGCTACTCATGATTTCGATTATATAAATTACCTGCTTGGTACAAAACCTGTAGAAATATGTGCAATGACTTCAAAACAGATATTTAAAGGCAATAAGCCTGCAGACCTATTTTGTAAGGATTGTGATGAATATTATACTTGTGACGAGAGTCCATATGTTATTAAGAAGTATTACAAAGATAAAGTTAAAGGAGAAATGTGCTGTTATGCAGTTGACACTGGAAATGAAGATTCAGGAAGCGCTATTATAAGATATAATACCGGTATGCATGTAAGCTATTCACAAAATTTTTTCGCACGTCACAAGGCGGGCGCAAGGGGAGCAAGATTGTTAGGATTTAAAGGTACTCTTGAATTTGACTGGTATAAAGGAGAAATAAAAATATTTATGCATCAAACTCCGAGAACTGATACATATAAATTTGATATACCAGGTGGTTCACATTTTGGTGGAGACGATGTATTAGCAGAAAATTTTATAAATGTTATGCAGGGAAAGGAAGATTCTGTTGCACCCTTGGAAGCAGGGCTTCTAAGTACTCTTATGTGTATAAAAGCTAAAGAGTCTGCTTTAACTGGTGAATTTAGGAAAATTGAACAGATTTGAAAAATGTACTAATATTATTAAGCGTGAATATCATCATAAATACATTACAAAACTAAGCATAGACACAAATAACATAAGTATAAATAGCGTAAGAATAAGAGAAAAAATACTGATAAAGGGGTATAGCAGATGCCTGAAGAAATTAAACTAATTGCATTAAGTTCACTTGAAAAAGTATTTTTGGATCGGGAACCTAAAAAAGGGTACTATAATGGTTCTATGTTAAAAAATGAAAAGTATTCCTTTCAGGTTGCTTTTTCATTATCGAATGTTCGATTTCCGGCACTTTTTACAAAACTTAAAATTGATTCGCCACTAAAAGAACATATAACAGTAAGGATAGTAGGAAATCTGCCTTCGGTATGTCCTATTTACCCTGATAAGTATGATGATTACTACCTAAGAATTAGTCCCGGACTTTTTCCTGATCCTCTATATAATATAAAAAATGATACAATTAGGATTTTTACAAACAAATGGCAGTCTATCTGGATTACTATCCAAGGTGATGAGAATTTAAAATCGGGTAAATACCCAATTAATGTTACGTTTTCAATACCTGAAAGAAATTTAGAAAACACAATTACTTTTGAAATCGAAGTGCTCGATGCTTGCCTTTCAGAACAAAAGCTTATTTATACTAATTGGTTTCACTGTGATTGTATTGCATCAATGTATAATTGTGAAATTTTCTCAGAAACACATTGGAAGTTGATAGAAAAATTTATTGCAGTAGCTTCTAATAACGGGATGAATATGATATTAACACCTGCATTTACTCCTCCACTTGATACGCCAATTGGGGCTGAACGTGCTACAGTTCAACTTGTGGATGTATATAAAACCGGGGACAACTATAAATTTAGCTTTGATAGGTTCAACCAGTGGATAGATATTTGTCTTAAAAATGGTATTCAATATTTTGAGCACTCTCATCTTTTTACACAGTGGGGTGCAGAGTTTGCGCCAAAGGTCATGGGGTATGAAAATGGTGAATATAAGCATCTCTTCGGGTGGGATACACTTGCTACCGGTCGCGAATACACAAATTTTTTGGGACAATATCTGCCTGTACTTATTTCTTTTCTTAAGAAAAAAGGAGTTGACAAGAGAACATATTTTCATATTTCTGATGAACCTTCTGCTAAACATCTAGAAAGCTATGCAAAAGCAAGGAATGCAGTAGAAGATAAGCTAAAAGGATATAAGATTTTTGATGCACTTTCTGATTATGACTTTTATAAGAGAGGACTTGTAACTACTCCTATATCGTCAACATCGCATATTAATGATTTTATTGGGAAGGTTGATGATCTTTGGGCATATTATACAGGGCATGAAAATGTACAGTTGTCTAACCGTTTTTTCTCTATGCCTTCAGCACGTAACCGTATTTTAGGAACACAAATGTATAAATATGATATTAAAGGTTTTTTACAGTGGGGATATAATTTTTATTATACTAAGCTATGCAGAGAAGAATGTAATCCGTTTATTTCAACTGATGCATTTGGAGAATATCCTTCCGGAACATCTTTTATGGTATATCCGGGAAGTGAAGGGCCCATTGAGTCACTTCGATTAATTGTTTTTAATGAAGGCTTACAGGATATGCGTGCAATGCAACAATTGGAATCTTATATCGGTAAAGAGGGTGTTATGAAAATTGTCGAAGAGGGCATTCCTGGAATTACCTTTTCCCAGTATCCATATAATGACGATTATTTATTGGATATGAGGGATAGGATTAACCGTGAAATCGTGAAATTAGAACATCTAGAATTTGGAGCTGAGTAATAATGAGAAGGACACTTATAAAAAATGGTAAACTTGTTCTGCCGGATAAAATTATAAATGAAAGTAATCTCCTATTTGAGGATGATAAAATTCTGGAAATAGGATATAAAGGGCAATTGCCGGAAAATACAGAACTTATAGACGCAAAAGGTGGTTTTATTTCTCCCGGACTGGTTGATATGCACCTTCATGGTGGTGGCGGTTATGATTTTATGGATGGGACAAAAGAGGCTCTTATAAATATTAGCCGTAACCACTGTATGCACGGCACGACTTCTTTGGCACCTACTACAGTTGCATGTAGCAATGAAGAACTATTCTCGTTTTTTGATATATATCGCAAAGTAACAGAACAATGCGATATAGGTACTAAGCTGCTTGGAATACATATGGAGGGTCCATATATTTCACAAGAAATGAAAGGTGCTCAACCTGCACAATATGTTAGAAATGTAGAAGAACATGATTTAAATGATATATTAGATAGAGGGGCAGACATAATTATACGATGGAGTGTTGCTCCTGAGCTACCGGGAATGCAGAAATTTGCTGAGAAAATATCAAAATATTCAATACTGCCTGCAATTGCTCACAGCAATGCAACTTGTGATGATATTCTTAGAAGTTTTAAATGGGGGTATAGACATATTACTCACCTGTATAGTAATACTCCATCTGTAAGAAAAATTTCACAAAATGTTCATGCTGGTGTTGTTGAGGCAGCATATTTGATTGATGAAATGACAGTAGAACTTATTGGTGATGGCAAACATGTACCTCCTGAGCTTATGCAAATGGTGTACAAGATTAAGGGAGTGGAACAGCTTGTATTGATCACTGACTCAATGCGTGCTGCAGGTACTGATGTTTCGGAAAGCTTTCTTGGAAGCCACGGAAGCGGTAATCCTGTAATTATTGAAGATGGAGTTGCAAAACTTCCTGACAGAACATATTTCGCCGGTAGTATTGCTACTGCTGACAAGGTTATTCAGAATGCACATTTTAATGTGGGTTTGCCGCTTTATGATGCTATTAGAATGATGTCACTTACACCTTGTAAAATACTTGGGCTAGAAAAAACTAAAGGCAGTTTAGAAAAAGGCAAAGATGCAGATATAGTTATTTTTGATGAGAAACTGAATGTAGGTAGTGTCTTTGTAGAAGGGAAATTAAAATATTCAAGACAAAGACACTTAAAATTAGCAACAGCTAATTTATAAATAAAATTTATAGATTAATAATAAAAAATAAAAGGAAGGGGTTAAAAAATATGAAAGAATATAATAAGATTCCTATTTCCGAGCTTGGAAAAAATAGTGGAATAAAATTGGAAGTGTGTGAAACTGAGCATGATCTTTACTGGAAAATGGCAATTGAGGTTTTTGAACTAATTAAAGAAAACAACCAAAATGGCAAGGATACTGTTATGATAGTACCTTATGGTCCTGTAGGTCCATTTAGCAGATTTGTATATTTAGTGAACAAGTACAGGTTAAGTTTGAAAAACTGCTACTTCATTAATATGGACGAATACTTGGATGATAATAATCAATATCTGGATATTAATCACCCATTGTCATTTAGAGGCGGCATGGAGCGCGTATTTTACAGCAAGATAGATGATGAACTTAACTTACCTAAAGAGCACAGGTTTTTCCCGGAACCGGGAAGAGAAGGTTGTGTATGGGAGCTAATACAAAAACTGGGCGGATTAGATATGTGTTACGGAGGAGTTGGAATAAATGGGCATTTTGCTTTTAATGAGCCTCCGGAACCTGGTGTAATTATGAGTAATAGTGAATTTAAGAGTCTTCCTACAAGAATCTTAAAACTAAGCAGAGAAACCAAGACAATAAATGCATTTATGAATTGTAAGGGAGACTTGGATGCAATTCCTGAAAATTGTATTACAGTTGGTATGAAAGAAATATGGAGTGCTAAAAAAATAAGAATGTGCATGCCACGTGATTGGAATGCAGGCGCATTAAGAAAGGTACTGCATGGTCCCATTACTTGTGCTGTGCCTTGTTCACTTTTCCAGGAACATGATGATGCGAAAATATATGCTTCTGCAGTGGCACTAGAATCTCCTATACCGGAGATTAGAATATATAATAAATAGAGAGGTTTATATGGGAAATAAAAGCAATGATGTTAAATGTATTCCTGGTACAATATTGAGAATGCGGTCTATATACGAGACATTGGGAACTGCAGGTAAGAAAATTGCCGATTGGATAATGGAGAACCCAAGGGATATTATTAAGTTGTCAATCAGTGAGCTTGCAGAAGAGTGTCAAGTAAGTGAAGCAACTGTAGTGCGTTTTTCACGTAAATTAGGCTACACCGGATATCAGGAATTAAAAATTGCTATAGCGCAGGAAACAGTTAATGACTATACTCTTGTAAATGAGAAGCTGAGTGAAAATGATAGCTTTGAGGATATTATAAATAAAGTATTCTTTGATATTGAAAATACTTTGGATAATACAAAAAAAATTTTAGATTATGAGAAAATGACAAAGGCTGCTGACGCAATTTTAAATGCCAGAAATGTTGCTATCTTTGGCCTAGGTAACTCTGCATCTATAGCATATGATTATCAGCATAAATTCATGAGGCTAGGTATCAAAGCAGTAGCATACAATGATAATCACATGCAAGCAATTGTTGCTTCTCATCTAACGGATAAAGATGTTGCTATAGGAATATCGCATTCAGGTTCTTCAATTGACGTAGTTGATGCCCTGAAAATTTCTAAAGAGAGGGGAGCAAAAACTATTTGCATAACAAATTATGGAAAATCCCCTATCTTAAAGCACAGCGGTATAGCCTTATTTACCGTGTCAAATGAGACAAAGTATCGGATTTTCGGAATGGCTTCCCGTATTGCACAGCTGGCTATATTGGACTCAATATATACTTATATAGCTTTAAATAATCGGAAGGTAGGTATAGAAGAAATAAAGCGAACAGAGAAAGCATTGCAAAGTAAGAAGTATTAATTAATGGATTTGGGTGCATTTTTCAACCAAACTAAATGCACCCATTATACTATTTAAATTTACATATTACTCCAAAATTTACTTATTTATTTTAGCTATGACATAATGACTTAGCCAATTAATTACCTATAACTTTTTATTATATGTGATAAGATGAGATAAGTGGAGACTTAAATATAATGAGTTTTCTGCTATGTGCATGTTTTCTATTTTGTACCGTGGAAAAATCAATGCTTCCAAGTAAAATTTTCAGATATTTTAACATGCTTTTCAAAGCAAAACGATTCATCTACTCTGCTATTTACCCTTTCAACCGACGGGCGTTTATTATAGCATGTGTCCCACTTATAACTAG
>CAZEYH010000002.1:0-26586 GCA_964515895.1 uncultured Clostridiaceae bacterium
CCACTTTGTTATTTACATCAACACCTACTATTTTATGACCATGGGTAGCAAACATTGCAGCAGTTGGCAGTCCAATATATCCTAATCCTATAATACAAATTTTCTTTTTTATGGTAACCACATCCTTATTATAAGCTATACTATAAGCCATACTTAATAACATTATTAAGTTTAGCACTTTGATATTAAACTGTCAATTAAATGAAATTCAATGTAGTGAATTTATAAAATATTAGAGAATTATGAGAATTAGTAAACTAGAAGTATAGTTTAGACAAATTATATGTTACCTTCTTCCAAAACTCGAAATTTAATGTCATGAAGATCAACCTTTTGTGCTATGTAATCAACTTTATTTTCCATATTTTCAAGCTTTACATAAATTTGTGAATAACCTTCATATAGATATTTTATATCCGGCTTTATTTCATTTTCTAAAGTAATTTGTATCTTATTAATATCTTTTTTGAGTCCATTTCTAGTTTCTTGGATTTCACAACAAAGCCCATTTCTAGTTTCTTGGAGCTCAAAGTACAGCATTTCAATTAGGTCTAACACTTTATCTATCTTTTCCACAAACATTCACCCTTTTTGCGCATATTTAAATATAAAAAGTAAGTAATGTTGCTTATTATCTATTTAAATATTATATATATAATATTTAAATTATTTCTATATATAATTATAACTTGTGAAGAAGAAAATGTCAACCTTATATATACCAAAAAAGTAATATAATGTAATTAATTAAGGAAGTATGTCATTCTTTGTATAGGGGAAATGTCCATTGACGCTATTAATCTAATAAAGTATAATAAATTTGTGGTCACATAAAGAGAACAGCTATGTTCTACAGCGTAGTGCGAAGAGACCAATTTAAAAGAAAATAATATTTTCAGCTATATTTATTGTAATTAGGGGGTAATATTTTGAAACAATTTGAAGAAAAGATGAAACTTTTCAAGAACAATAAAGTAGTTAACTGGCATGAGCATGTATGGTTTAAGCCCGGCACAAGGGAATTAAACGAAGGAGATTGTGACAAGTTAGTAGAAACAGCGAAGTTAGCATATACAGATTGCCTTGTTTGTTCTTTGCCTATTTCCGGTGGAATCCCCGAACCTGATGATATAAGACAATGTAATGATACTGTTGCAATAGCAATGAAGAGACACCCCGGTATGATTAAAGGGATGGCTTTTATAAATCCGGGATATACTAGAGAGGCATTAGATGAAATTGACAGATGTATTAATGAGCTAGGAATGATTGGAATAAAACTCTATAATCATTATTTTATTTCTGATCCGGTTTTAAGGCCTATAATAGAAAAATGTATTGATCTTGATATACCTATTCTTCACCATGCGGGAAAACTTACTGTAGGTCCAGAATCTCAGCCATTTTTGTCTAACGGAGTACATTTTGCAATAGCAGCAAAAGAATATCCTGAAGCAATATTCATTCATGGGCATATTGGCGGTGGCGGAGACTGGTATTGGTCTCTTAAAGCTATGGCGGACTGTCCGAATGTATTTACTGATATAAGCGGTAGTGTACATGATACAGGAATTATTGAGAAAACTGTTCAGATGATGGGAGCAGACCGAATGTTATTTGCAACCGACGGTTCTTATGCTCCCGGTATTGGAAAATTGCTTGGAGCTAAAATACCTGATGAGGATAAAATAAAGATAATGAACAATCCACGATTTGCAAGGTATCTGGAAAGGGGGATATAGCAATGATTATAGATGTAAACACATATATTGGTCACTGGCCTTTTAGAAAGATAGAATATGATACTGCAGAAAAAAATTTAAGTTTAATGAATAGTACAGGTATAGATGTGGCTTGTGTATCCAATCTCAATTCAATATTTTATAGGGATGTTATGGAAGGAAATATAGAACTGAATGAGCAAATTAAACCCTACAAGGATAGATTTATACCCTTTGCTATAATAAATCCGGCATATCCGGGATGGAAAAGGGATTTTATGCATTGTATTGAGGATTTGGGAATGAAAGCTATTGAATTATATCCCTGCTATCATATGTATAAGCTATCTGATGTTGCTGTTATAGAACTTCTTAATATGGCTGCTGATAGGAAAATTCCCGTACATTTACCCTGTGCCATTGAAAATATTAGGCAGAGACACTGGCTGGATGTTAAAGAAGACTTATCGCCGGAAGAAATAAAAAAGGTACTGGAATTATGTCCAAGGACAGACTTTATTATAACTAACGGACCATCCACTGATATTTCAGCTTACCTTCAACCTGCAATGGCCAACAGGCAGGGAAGGATATATTATGACTTTTCAAGGCTTGGAATATTGAATTCAGGGCCGGGATCTTTCATAGATAAAGTAGGAGCAGATAACGTGGTATTTGGATCAGTTATGCCTATGCAGTATATTGAAACCCAATTTGTAAAGTTACGCTTTTCAAATTTAGAAGCTAATGTAATAGAGAAGATATTATATAAGAATATTAAAGAATTGTTTGAAATTTAGAGAAAAAGTGAGAGAGCGTAATGTTTAAGTAATGCGGCACGAAATAAAGTGGTAGCATTATGTAGTACAATAGCATAGCACAATAGAATGGTATTATAATATACTACCAC
Organism: uncultured Clostridiaceae bacterium; assembly: GCA_964515895.1. Taxonomy (GTDB): domain Bacteria; phylum Bacillota; class Clostridia; order Acetivibrionales; family DUMC01; genus CAZEYH01. The sequence goes on from CAZEYH010000002.1 coordinate 2,632, forward strand.
ATCAACATGTTAATGTGACATGTTAACATAATCAATGGAAGGACAGAAAAATGAAGATAATAACAATTACTTTAAATCCGGCTTTTGATCTTCATTATGAGGTGAAGGACTTTAGACTATATAAAGAAAATTATGTGGATTCTATTTTGGTTGCTGCAGGAGGAAAAGGCATTAATATATCGAGGGCTTTATCGAAAAATGATATTGATAATACTGCCTATGTGGTATTAGGAAAAGAAAATGCAGCAGACTTTGTTTCTCGGTTAGAAGTGGATGGCCTTAATTTTAAAGGAATCTATTGCGAAGGAAGAATTCGAGAAAATATTACTATTCATACACCTAATGCCCCGGAAACCCGAATTAGTCTTGATAATTTTTCTTTAAATAATGAAATACTTATTCAGCTTTTAAGAGAACTAAAGCAATTGATTTGTGAGCATACTATTGTGACATTTACAGGCCGTATTCCTAATGGATTATCAGTAGATTGTGTAATAGACTTTCTCAGAGAATTACGTAAGCAAAAATGTTTACTTGTTATTGACTGCAATTCATTTTCGATGGAGGATTTAATAAATATAAGGCCATGGCTGATAAAGCCTAATGAACAGGAAGTTCAAATGCTCCTTGGTAAACAAATTACTACCATTGAGCAAGCAAGAAAGGCTGCAGTAGAAATCCATAAAATGGGGATAGAAAATATTATAGTAAGCATGGGCAAAAAAGGTGCGGCTGCAGCTATAACTGCAGATGAAACCAAAGCTATAACTTCAAATTTAGCTACAGCTAATTTAAGCTATATTAGCTATATTGTAGAAGTCCCACAGATTGAGGCAATATCAACAATAGGTGCCGGAGATAGTTTACTGGCAGGTTTTATCGGAGCATATACTCAAGGTTTAAGTTATAAAGAATGTTTGAAAAATGCAATTGCTTTTGGTACTGCTGCCTGCTTGACAAAAGGAACTGCAGCTCCAAGACAAGAGGATGTAGAAAGGCTAAAACAAGAGGTTAAAATTATAATGATGAATTCATATATGCATTAATTTAACAACTATATTAATATAAATTTCTTGATTTTATTATTAGGTATATGTATCATGTAAATATGAAAGGAATTTATTTATTACCAGTTAATCGGGGGTGCATTATTTTGAAGTTTTCAATATTAAAGGAAAAAATAACACCGGAATTTCCGGTATTTCAGCAAGGCTTTTCAGCACGTGAGCGAAAAAAAAGTGTAGGAGTAAATGATGATATATATGCTACTATTGCACTAATTCAGGCAAATAAAACAGTAGTTATTATAGCATTGGATTTATTGTTTGGAAACAGGAGAGTAGCCGATGAAATCAAAAGTGCCATAAATGAAAAATATGGTCTTAAGGAAGATGAGATAATTATTAACTATTCTCACACTCATTCAGTCATTTCTTTAAAGGGTGAAGATGATAGTAACCCTGAAAATATTGAATACTACAACACTGTTAAGGCAAAAATAATGGATGCAATTGATAAGGCTTTTAAGAATTTAGTTGAGGGAGATGCCTATATTTGCAAAGGGAAATCAAAGTTTGGTGTAAGCAGGCGATTCCCATCTGAACAGGGAGCTTTATGGAAACCGTATTTTAATGAAAATGCTATAGATACGGATTTATTCCTTGTAAAGCTTGTTGACAAAAACGATAAGATACTAGGACTTATATACAATTATGCATGTCATCCCACTACTCTTGGACCTAGTAACTATTGGATATCTGCTGATTATCCCGGTATGGTAAGAAAATACCTTGAAGAAAGAAACAAAGGTATGGTACCGATGTTTCTTCAAGGCTGTGGTGCAGATATAAAACCATATATTACAGCAGACAACGGAAGATTCAAGAGCTGTAATTTGGAAGAAGTTGATGAAGCAGGTAAATCCCTGGCAGGTGAAATTCAGGAGCTTATTGATAAGTCCGAGTGGAGAAAGATTAATGTAGAGATTCAAACAAAAGCAAGTGATGTGAAGTTATATTCAGAAATATGGGGCATTGAAAAGTGGGAAGCTATAGCCAATGATCCTACTGAACCGGAATATAGAAGAACATCTGCTAAAAGAGTTATAGAAAAAATGAAAGAAGGTAAAGTTGATAATTTTATTCCATATTATATTTCATTATTAAGATTGGATGAAAAAACATGCATTATTGCACTTGAATGTGAAGTTGTAACAGATATTGGGAAGAAAATCAAGAAAATATTATGCGATGAAGATGCCATTGTACTTGGATATTCAAACAGCAGCAGATGTTATATACCGACAAGGGATGTTTTACTTAATGGTGGCTATGAAAGTGCTTCATTTATTTCAGCAGGGCTAGCAGGGCAGTTTATTAATGAAGTGGAAGATATAATTATTGGAAGAGCAACAGCAATGGCAAAGTGTGACTAGTAGGAAGAAAAGGAGGTTGGGTTTTATCATGTATTTTGGAAGTATTATTCAAAAAGAATCAGGTATTACGGGTTCCTACACATATATGAGGCGTGGAACGAGTATACCGTTTTTCCCAAACTTGTACCCGGATTCACATCCAGATATATATACAGATTTGGGTACAGGTCCAGATGGGGGGAAGAGTGTTAAGAATGGATTTATTCCATTTGAAACAGGAAACCTTTTCAACAACAAAACCGTTGGTTGGAGACAGTTTACCGTGCTCGATATAGGTGTGGATATAGTAATTAAACTTGATAAACCATGCTACATTGATAATATAGTAATTCATCAGGGTGAAAAATCGGCTATTAAATCGGCAAGTATATTATGTCCTGATAAAAATGGTGGATTCATGTGTAAAGGAAGGTTTGACGCTGCTACCGGCGGTATCATTGAAGATGAACGTCTTGAAGTTTCCGTGGGATCGGAATTGAAAGAGTTTCTGGTTAGGATTGATGCGTGTTTCAAAAACATCATTATTGAAGGACTTGACATTATAGGCTCTGTGATAGGTGATTATATGATATATCCGGTTCCTGCCTCTATAAACATAAATAAAGAAAAAGACATTTCCATAAATATATATAACCTTAAAAATATCATAATCAGCGCTAATGCATCAGAGGATACAGTTCTTGCAGCAAATCTCCTAAAAGAAAAGTTACATGAAAATTATGCTTTAGAATTACCGGTGGTGTATTCTGACAATTTACAGTCATATTCCAATTCAATTATCATAGGAAAGGATAATAAAGTTGAACTTCGCGATTTTAAAGTAGGAAAAAAATCAGGAATGAAACCGTGTGCAGAAAGCTATATTATAAATGTATGTGAAGATATGGTATATATAGAAGGTACAGACAGAAGAGGTCTTACATACGGTGTTGAAGCATTACTCATGTTAATTAACGATAAAAAGATACCTGCATGTACCGTAAATGACTATCCGTTCATGGGAATTCGCGGTGTGCATTTTGGACTTCCCCCACGTGAAGAGATACCTTTTCTCAAGAGGCTTATACGTTATGTTTTTGTGCCAATGCGAATTAACACTATTTTTCTTGAGTTTGCAGGTGGTATGCGCTATGATAGACATCCTAAAATAAATGAAATGTGGGAAGAAGCAAATAGAAAGGCTAATGCCGGTGAATGGCCCCGACTTCCACATGGACTAATGGTTTCGGGTGGAACGGTTTTAGAAAAACATGAAGTTGCAGATCTTGTGGACTATGCTCGTTCTTATGGTATTGAAGTAATTCCTGAAGTACAGTCCTTATCCCATGTTCAATATATAACAGTGGCATATCCTGAGATTGCGGAAACTGAAGATGAAGACAAGACTAAAGCTGATATTGACCTTGAAAAAGAAGATGTGCCACCAGATAAGTTTTATAAAGATAGTTACTGCCCATTAAATGAAAAGAGCTATTCAATTGTATTTGATTTGATTGATGAAATTGTTGAAGTTGTTCGCCCAACAGAATATGTGCACATGGGACATGATGAGGTCTATACCATGGGTACTTGTCCTTTATGCAAAGATAAAGATCATGCAGATTTGTTTGCATTAGATATTAATAAGCTATATAACTATCTTGCAAGCAAGAACTTAAAAATGATGATTTGGGGTGATATGCTTCATGATGTAACTAGATATAAAACTCCGGCTGCAATCAATAAAATCCCCAAAGATATTGTATTGTTGGATTTTATTTGGTATTTTCATCTTGATAAAGACATTGAAGATCATTTGCTAAACCATGGCTTTAAAGTAATTATGGGCAACATGTATTCTAGTCACTATCCACGCTTTGAAACAAGGGCTAGGAAAAAAGGCATACTTGGGGCAGAAGTATCTACATGGAAGCGGATGGACGAATATAATATGGGTTTTGAAGGCAAAATTTATGATTTTATCTATTCAGCCAACATGATGTGGTCCTCTTCTTACAGAAGTGACCTACGATTTAGCTATGATTTTATGATATCTAAGTTTATGCCACGTATACGTTCGCAAATTCATGGTGAAGCATATCCATCTCTTAGTGAAACAAAGAGATGCTTACCAATAATTCTTCCAAGCAAAGAGGATGCTACTCCAATTCCTTGCGAACTTATAGCAGCACTTCCAAAATCAGGTGAGTATAGATTAAAAGGCTTGCCCTTTTGCTTTGGGAAACCACAGATTGTAGTATCAAAAGCATCAAGTATGAGCGGCATTCCCCAAAATCTAACTATTTCCGTGAATCATACGTTTGACAGCTTGATCTTTCTTCATACTACAGGAGAAAATGCTGAACGTATTGCATGGGAAAAACCTATTCAAATTGGTTCATATATTGTAGAGTATGATGACGGCACCAAGCTGGAAGTACCCATTGAATACGGTGCTAACATTGGTGTATGGTATAAACGGTATGCCCAACCAATGGAATCAAGTTATTATCGTCATCAAGGTTATATTTCAACTTATTTTGCAGATGCATATATACAGTCAAAAACATCGACGGGTAAAGATGTGACCGTATATGGATATGAATGGATTAATCCTTATAAGGATAAAACTATTGCATCTATAATCCTTGCTGCCAAAGGCAATACTGATGCCTCAGTGATGCTTTTTGCTCTTACGGGAATTAATAAATGATAGCTGTATTATTAGGAACACTTTGCTTTGGCTCTAGGTTGTGCGTGTTATAGTTGGACATTATACTCTAGTAACATTTTATATGCTATTAGAGCATAATGATACGCAGAACGGTTTGTATCATGCAATGTTATAAACATGCAGATATTAAGTTAATATGATTTGCTTGATTTTATTATTAGGCATATGTATTATGTAATTATGAAATAAAATTATTTGTTAACAGTTAATGGAGGTGCATTCTTTTGAAGTTTTCAATATTAAAGGAAAAAATAACACCGGAATTTCCACTTTTTCAGCACGGTTTTGCAGGACGTGAGCGAAAAAAAAGCATAGGGGTAAATGATGATATATATGCTACTATTGCACTAATTCAGTCAAATAAAACAGTAGTTATTGTGGCATTAGATTTATGTTATGGAAAAAGAATAGTGGCTGATGAAATAAAAAATGCAATAAATAAAAAGTATGGCCTTACTGAGAATGAGATAATTATTAACTACTCTCATACTCATTCAGTCATAGGTATAAAAGGTGAAGATGATAATAATCCTGAAAATGTTGTGTACTACAATACTATAAAGGCAAAAATATTAGATGCAATTGGTAAGGCTTTTGAGAATTTAGTAGAAGGGGATGTCTATATTTGCAAGGGTAAATCAAAGTTTGGTGTAAGTAGACGCTTTCCATCTGAACAGGGAGCTTTATGGAAACCGTATTTTAATGAAAATGCTATAGATACGGATCTATTCCTTATAAAGTTTGTTGACAAAAAGGGTAATATTCGAGGACTTATCTATAATTATGCATGCCATCCCACTACTCTCGGACCTAATAATTATTGGATATCTGCAGATTATCCCGGAATGGTAAGAAAGCACCTTGAAGAGAAAAACGAAGGCTTTGTACCAATGTTTCTTCAAGGCTGTGGTGCTGATATAAAACCATATATTACAGCGGACAACGGAAAATTCAAGAGTTGCAATTTAGAAGAAGTTGATGAAGCAGGTAAATCTCTGGCAGATGAAATTCAAGAACTTATTGACAAAGCCGAATGGAGAAAGATTAATGTAGAGATTCAAACAAAAGCAAGTGAAGTAAAACTATATTCAGAAACATGGGGCATTGAGAAGTGGGAAGCTATAGCCAATAACCCTGATGAGCCGGGATATAGAAGAGAATCTGCCAAAAGAGTTATAGAAAAAATGAAGGAAGGTAAAGTAGATAATTTTATCCCATACTATATTTCATTATTAAGATTAGATGAAAAAACATGCATTATTGCACTTGAATGTGAGGTTGTATCTGATATTGGAAAGAGAATCAAAAAAATATTATGTGATGAAGATGCTATTGTACTTGGATATTCAAACAGTAGTAGATGTTATATACCGACAAGGGAAGTCTTACTTAATGGTGGCTATGAAAGTGCTTCATTTATTGGAGCGGGGCTTCCGGGGCAGTTTATTCATGAAGTAGAAGATATAATTATTGGTAGGGCAACAGCAATGGCAAAGTGTGAATAAAAAGAAGCACGAAAATATCTATAAGATTAAATACTGGACATAGTAAGATTATTATGTGTATAGATGTTATAATTGTTCCCCGGATAGTTGTTTTACGACTTTTTACTGCAGGATTACCTGCAGCGAGTTGCAACTTCCTTGTAACCTGGTGTAATCTAATATAGTTATCCGGCCTTTTTATGAAGATTGATGAAATTCTATGTATCCTTAATTTCATCAGAAAGCCACTCTATGACTTTCCGGGTGATAACTGTGTTATAACATAGTAAAAATAACTAGGATTTGCTCTGATATATTAGATATAATCCCAGTTATTTTATTTTTAGACATCAAAAAACACCGAAAAAAATAACATTGTATTCACATAAATTTTGTGATATTATGATAAATGAAAAATATAGATTCTGTGCATACATCTCTGTGGCTTAATGAAAATATTATTTGAAGCGATTTTATATATAGCATTAAAAATATTCTAATAAAATTATTTGACAATATAGGTATCGGTGGACTTAGTTTGCTAGTATCAGATTAGTATCATAGCTTAAACTTAATTACTTAGATTGCTGTATGAGGTGATTATAGTTGTTTAAAATAAGAAAAAAAAATCTTTCAAAAGTGTTAGTTAAATACATTTTATCTTATCTCATTTTACTCCTTATTCCATTATTAATAATATCTTTGTTATTATACGGATACTTCTGCGGCATTATTAAAGAGGGTATTTTATCGGAATATAAGACAACACTGGAATACACTTTAAATATTACGGATAATAGTTTCCTACGTCTGAAAAACATTGCAATGAACATAAATACTAACTCTAAACTATCAAAATATGCCATAAGTGATAGCATATCAAACCAGATGGAATCTATTAAGGTGCTTAATAGTTATAGCTTCCAGAATGAACTGATAAGCAAAATCGCGTTATATTATAAAGATATGCCGCTTATATACACTAATAGCGGAACTCAATTTCCTGAAACATTTGAAAAATCCAGCTTACATCAGAATTTTGAAGATCAGTCTTTTAGGGAATTGTTAAAAAGTATAAATACTCCTGCTCTATTTTGCACTTCGTCTCTAAACAAATTTCAAATTTTATACATAATTCCACTCCCTGTAGAGTCGCTTTCACCTAAAGGGTGGGTTTTATACATATTAAGTGAAAGCAAGATAAAAGATCCAATTATTCAAATGATAAAAATGATAAAAAAATATAATTCTGTAACTTTAGTTCTTGATTCAAAAAATTGTATTATTTCACAAATCGGAGGGGAAATTGATACATCATCTGTTAACGTAGATTTACTTCTTTCAGGTAATCTTGCAAATGAAAATATAATTGAGATTAAGGGAGAAAAATTTCTTTATCAGTATGCTTCTTCAGACCTAGGATTTCTCTCGTATCTAAATTTTATTCCATATGATATTGCTATGTCAAAGTTAAATAGCTTTAAATATTATTTCTCATTTGGAGTCATGGGTTTTTTTGTTTTGGGATTTTTGTTGATTGTTGCGTTAGGTAATAAGCATTATAAACCTATTAAGGGACTAAAAGATTTTACTACAACACTATTAGGAGAACTAACCGAGCAACAGAATGATTTCGAAATAATTCGTAACACCATTAAAACCCTTCATGATAGAGATATGGCAATGCGATCAATCTTATCTTATAACAGTAGAGCGTTACGTGCATATATCTTAAAAAAACTACTTATGGGTAATTTCACAAGCAGAGATGAGTTAAATAAGGATGCAGCTTCGATAGACTTGCATTTTGATTATAATGTATTTAGGGTAATTATTTTCTCTTTAGAGCGCCAATTTCAGTCTACTTCAGTGCCTAATAATGAGATAATAGGATTTGTTGAAAGTTATTTTACTTCTGAATATAATATTTACGGAACAGATACCCTTGCAAATAATAATCTAATTTTTATACTTTCACATCACTCTTTGAGTTTAGAAATTTTAAAGAACAGTATAAGAGAAATTATATTCAATATTGAAAGACAGTTTAATACGAATGTTAGTGTGGGAATAGGTGGATTGTATAATAATACAACTGAAATACCGAGGTCTTATATGGAAGCATTAATTGCAGTTGATAGTTGTTTTGTCGGCAGTTTATATCCAATGTGTTATGAAGAAATTAATTTATTAGACAACTATAACAAGATAAATCGGTCCATAAACAAAGATTTGTATGATTTACAACGCTTTTTACGGCAAGGAGATTCTGGTAAAGTCATTTCTTCTCTGAATAAAATACAAAAGAAGATTGTAAATAAAGATAGTTCAATATTGATAATTCGTCATTTTTGCTATTCGATATATTATTCAATAATGCAGACTATAAGCAATCAGGATAATATTTTGTCAATGATAGCTAAAGATTACATGGAAGCACTGGTGTTTTGCAATACTGCGGATCACTTCTTTGAATTGCTGAGAAAATTATGTATTGAAATATGTATTGAATTTTCTGCACAACTTGAAAGTCAAAACTTAGAACTATGTGACAATGCAATTAAGTATATTGATGAATTTTATATGAATGCGGATTTTTCCGTTCAAATTATGGCAGAAGATTTGAAAGTCTCCCCTTCCTATTTAAGTCGTTATTTTAAGGATCAGACCGGTAAAACTATTACAGATTACCTTATTTACAAGCGTATCGAAAAGGCTAAGATTTTGCTGTGTTCAACCGATGAACCCATACGAAAAATAATTCAACACATAGGTTATCAAAATGAAACAAGTTTTATACGAACATTTAAAAAAGTCGAAGGAATAACACCCGGAATGTATCGTAGCAGAATGCTTGTTTAATATTTCAAAGGAAAGTTATACATCAATACGTCTGTGAATATAGCATAAACATGCCTATTTTATATTAATATGCCTATTTTTACATTATCGGCATATTTTTATTGTTGTATTCAGAATAGCCGGTAATGTAATTTCATGTATATCAGGTAATTAAATCATAATTTACACACTAATTACATTGTGGTACACTTTAAGACACCAAAATGGATGTGTTGAAAATTATATAAATATCTGGAGGAAATAAAATTGGACGGAAATATAAAATCTTTACGGTCTACATCTGTAAAAAAAACAATAAAGAAAATATTAACCAACTATCAGCTCTATTTACTTTTGTTACCAGCACTTGCTTACATTATTATATTTCATTATGGTCCTATGTATGGAGTTCAGTTAGCGTTTAAAAACTTTGTAGCAACAAAGGGTATAACAGGTAGTCCATGGGTCGGTTTTAAGCAATTTCGCCGATTTTTTGATTCGGCAAATTTCTTATTAGTAATAAAAAACACTATAATTATAAGTGTTTACAGTCTAGCTATTAATTTTCCTATTCCGATTATATTTGCTTTAATGTTGAATAATGTATCTCACAAGCGATTTAAATCTTTTGTGCAAACTGTGACTTATGCTCCGCACTTCATTTCCACAGTGGTTCTTGTAACCATGATACTTGCTTTTTTGTCTCCCCGCTCAGGCTTTATTAACATAATTATAAAAAACTATTTAGGCAGAGAACCAATATTTTTTATGGCTAAAAACGAACTATTTAAAACGATCTATGTTTTCTCCGGCTTATGGCAAAATATGGGTTGGGCTGCAATAATATATATAGCAGCCTTATCTGGAATAAGCAGTGAATTACATGAAGCTGCAGTAGTAGATGGTGCAAATAAGTTACAGCGTACTATTCATATCGACATACCGGGAATCATGCCAACAATGGTTACACTTTTTATACTTAACATGGGTTCTATTATGAATGTTGGATTTGAAAAAGTGTTTTTAATGCAAAACTCGTTAAACTTGGATGCATCAGAAACAATCTCAACATATGTCTATCGAGTAGGCCTAATTGGTGCAGATTTTAGCTATTCTACTGCTGTAGGACTTTTTAATTCAGTTATTAATTTTGCTATGTTAATTATTGCAAATGCTATTTCTAAAAAAATAACTGAAATTGGGTTATTTTAAAGGAGGAAAAACTATATGAACAGGTCAAAGGCCATTAGAATAAGTTATGCAGATTTGATATTTGATATCATAAATTATACAATACTTATATTTATTGTTATATCTATTTTATATCCGCTATATTTCATTGTTATAGCATCTATATCAGATCCTGCAATGGTGGGAAGCGGCCGTGTTTTGTTTTGGCCTAGAGGATTAAATTTAGAAGGATATAAAGCAATTTTCAAAGACAGAATAATTGTAACAGGTTACAGGAACTCTTTAATTTATATGGTTTTAGGTACATCCATTAATATGCTTGTAACTATCCCGGCTGCTTACTCGCTGTCTAGAAAGGATTTGGTAGGTAGGGATATTATAATGCTTATTTTTACATTTACTATGTTTTTTTCCGGTGGGCTTATCCCTACATATTTGGTTGTTAAAGGTTTGGGAATGACAAATAAAATATGGGCAATGGTAATACCCAATGCCATGAGTGTCTATTATTTAATTGTTTCGCGAACCTTTTTCCGGTCAAACATTCCCGATGAAATGTTAGAATCTACCCAGATAGAAGGTTGCTCGAATATCCGTTTTTTTATTTCTATAGCACTTCCGTTATCAAAAGCTTTACTGGCTGTTATTGCACTTTTTTATGGAGTATCTCATTGGAATGCTTTCTTTAATGCAATGATTTATTTAAATAATGAAGAATTGTTTCCTATTCAACTAGTTTTGCGTAATATACTTCTTGAAAATCAAGCACGGCAACAGATGATGAAAGGTTTACAAGAAGATTTGACTAGCACTGAAGAGAGGGCAGAGCTAATAAAATATGGAATGATCATAGTTGCTAGTGTTCCAGTTTTGATGATTTACCCGTTTGTTCAAAAATTCTTTATTAAAGGCGTGATGATAGGAGCAATAAAGGGTTGACGCCGGCTTGAATCCGGTTTTCAATGCGAATATGCTTTTACGGAATAATTCCGTTAAGTAATATAAAAATTATAAAAATGAAAGGAGTTGTAAAAAATGACAAGAAGAATTTCTGCATTTATTATTGCGATCATGATGATTTTAACACTAATAGTAGGGTGCTCAGATTCCCGAAATTCATCATCATCGACAACAGACACAACTAAAACTACTACTACAGATAAGACTAGCAATTTTAACAAAACAGGATACCCTATTGTAAATGAGAAGATCACACTTCATTTTGCATCAGACAAGGGAAGCTCAGAGGTAAGCTATGATGATCCGGATCACATTTGGCAAGATATTGAAGAACTAACCAACATCCACATTGAATGGAATAATATACCTGTTGCTTCGTGGACAGAAAAGAAGAATTTAATGCTTGCCACAGGTGACTTACCTGATGCATTTATTACTGGTGGTGGTGGCGGTTTAACTTCTGCAGATCAGGTTACCTATGGACCACAAGGTGTAATTCTTGACTTAACAGATTTAATAGAGCAATATTGCCCTAACATCCAAAAAATGTTTGCACAGAATGTAAACACCAAGATTGTTAGCACAAGTCCGGATGGTAAAATCTATTCATTACCCTTTGCTCAGGAACTAGGTTCAAACTTAGTTTATAATCGCCACTATATAAATAGGGTTTGGCTTGAAAAATTGGGTCTTGAAATGCCTACAACTACTGAAGAATTTGGTGATGTATTAAGAGCATTTAAAAACAATGATCCAAACGGGAATAGTCTAAAAGATGAAATACCTCTTTCATTTATTTATGACAATCATAATTTTGGAAGTTTTGGCTTTTTTACACCTTTTGGAAGCCTTGATTGTGCGACACATATTTCTGTGCGTGATGGTGTAGTTGTTTATGAACCTATTACTGAAGGCTATAAAGAAGCTGTTAAATGGCTTGCTTCAATGTATCAAGAAGGTTTAATAGACCAGGAAGTATTTACTCATGATAATACTCAGTACAATGCAAAAGGCCAGACAGATGTCATGATATACGGTGTATTTTCCGGCTGGAACAGTTCATTTGGTCCATACACTATTGGTACATTAGGTGATGGTGACGACTGTGATTATGTTACAATGCCTCCGTTAAAGGGACCTGATGGAACTCAAATGTGGCAGTCACGTTCACCGGCTATTTGGGGTGGAGCATTCGTAGTAACCAGTGCTAATAAAAATGTTCCTGAAACTATGAGATGGATTGATTTATGCTACGATCCAGAGTGGTCATTTGAACTGCAATATGGGCCAGTGGGCTACATGCTTGAAAAAGATGATAATGGGATTTACAGTTTTATTGAAACAGATGATCCAGATGAAAGGCCGGTACGTGGTTTATATGCTCCCGGATTACCTCCATCCTATATTTCTGCAGATTTCTTTGAAAAACGTGTTAAATTATCTACTCATATGCAGAAGGACTACAACCAATATAATACGTATGCACCATATATTGGTCAGAATTATATGCCTTCCGTAACATATACTGCAGAGGAACTTGAAAAGAATGCTACTCTCGAAGCCGACATAACACCGTATGTAGAATCTGCACAGGCTAAGTGGATTGCAGGCGAGGGCAATATCGATGCTGAATGGGATGCATACATTGAAGCTGTTAATAAAATGGGACTTAAAGATCTTCTAAAAAATTACCAAGCAGCTTATGATCGCTACATTGAATTAGCTAAATAGTAGTTAAAAAAGGGGATGCTTTTCAGCTCCCCTTTATAACTTATGGTTAAAGGAGAGTGTTTCTATGTACATTGGTATATTAAACTCAAAAGTATCTGGACTTAAAGGAAGCTATAGTTTTATGCAAAGGGGGACATCTCATCTCTTTCAACCTGACAAGATATTTAGTTCACATGGGACGGATAAAGGGGAAATAGCTTTTGGATCCGGTAGTTTGTGTTCAGGAAATCCTGTCGGTTGGAAATGGGATTCTCTTATGGATGTTGGTCTAGATATTAGAATAGATTTTTCAAAAGAGTGTTTTATTGGAGCTGTTTGTATTGGTCTTGCAGACGGTTCTGCAGTTCAAATGGTAGAAGTATTTAGTGAAAATGAAAGGAATCTGCAGTGCGTAGGTCGTTTCGATGCTCAAACTAACGGGTTACTAGAAGGAGAGTTTACTATTCCTATAGGTGTCAAGGCTAAAACTTTAGTAGTTCGTTTTAAAGCAAACTTAAAAGATATCGTAATTTCAAAACTTGATGTTATCGGTGCCATTCCTGATTTGCCGATAATATATCCAAGTCCGGTTAATGCAAAATATAGTGGAAAGAAAATTGCTCTTAATTCAATCCAATCTATTACAGCATGTGACAATTCTACAGATTCTGATTTTGCTACAAGATATTGTAAGGAAAGATTTTGTGAACGATTTGGTATTAATTTACCTATAAGGGAAAGTGGAGAAAGGATAATTTCAATAGGTCTATGTGAGGACATTAGTACGGAAGGGTATAAGATTACTGTCAGCAAAGATGGAGTTAGGCTTGTTGCGTCAGGAAGATTAGGTCTTTTGTATGCAGTAGAGACTCTCGTTCAATTAACCGAGGCAGGAGAGATTCCAATTTGTGAGATAGAAGATTATCCATACATGCCAATTCGAGGATTCCACTTTGGACTACCACCTCGTGAAGAAATCGGATTTGCCAAGCGCTTGATACGCTATGTGCTCATTCCTATGAGATATAATATTTTATTTATAGAATTTGCAGGAGGTATGCGTTTTGACAAACATCCTGAAATTAGTGAAGCATGGGTGCAGGGAAACCGTGCGGGAAAAGCGGGAACTCAGCCTACATTTCCACATGGTGAAATGGTTGCGGGTGGAGAATTGCTCGAGAAGGATGAAGTAAGAGATTTTATTGAATACGCGAGGAGTTTTGGATTTGAGATAATTCCTGAAGTTCAATCATTTGGTCATGTGCAGTATATTACATATGCTCATCCTGAAATTGCAGAGGTAGAGGAAGACTCTGAAGATAAAAAGATGGATACCCGCAGTGTTGATCAGCCGCCAAGCAAATTTTACCATCACTCTTATTGTCCTTCAAACGAAAAGAGTTATGAGATAATATTTGATCTTATTGATGAAATTGTAGAAGTTGTGAGGCCGGAGCGATATGTACACATGGGTCATGACGAAATATATCAAATTGGACTTTGCCCTCGCTGTAAGGATAAAGATCACTCAGACCTTTATGCAAAACATGTAACTCGAATGCATGATTATCTTGAGAAAAAGGGCCTTGGCATGATGATCTGGTCAGATATGCTGCAACCCACTGAAAGATATCTAACCCCTCCTGCTATTACAAAGATTCCTAAGGATATTGTGATGCTGGACTTTATCTGGTATTTTCATTTTGATATTGATATGGAAGATCATATCTTACCGCATGGCTTTAATGTTATTATGGGAAATATGTACTCAAGCCACTACCCACGTTTTGAAAGCCGAATTGCTAAAAAGGGTATGATTGGGGGAGAAGTTTCAACTTGGTGTAGATTTGATGAGTATAATCTTGCAAAAAAAGGAAAAATATTCGATCTTCTTTATTCCGCAGAAATGCTTTGGTCTGATACTTATAGCTCTTGTGCTCGACAAGTATATACAGAGCTAATACAGAAAATGATTCCTCAAATACGTGATGAACTACGTGGCATTGCAAAACCTGAGGGAACGGTAACTACTACTGTACAAATTACATTGCCCAAACCTTCAAAGCAATTAATTCCGTCGGCACTTAAGAGTTTAATTTGTAATAGTAGTCAAAATATTAATGGATATTCTTTTGATCTGTCTAATGCTCAGTGTCTCTCCAATATACCTATTGAAGTTAAAGTTGATAATAAATTTAGAAAAATAGTATTCCTGCATACAGCTACAAATAATACAGAGCGTGTTGCATGGAAGCCACTAACTAGGATAGGTGAATATATCGTTAAGTATTCTGATAACACGGAAGTTGTTATTCCTGTAGAATATGCTGGCAACATATGCGTATGGACAAGACGGTTTGCTGAACCAATGCCACAACAGTATTACCGCCATCAAGGATATATTGCGACATATTTTTCAGACCCGGTAATACAAGCCAAGTCAGAATGTGGTCAGGATATAACAGTGCTTGGTTACGAGTGGATTAATCCATTCCCCCATCGCGAGATACGCTCAATTAGGTGTAGGGGAAATGATGTAACTGATGCCGACATTTTACTTTTAGGGCTTTCAGGAGTTAGATGAAATTATAATAGCAGTTTATTAGACAATTTATATTTACATGTTTATTTTTAAAACGCTCACCATATTTAAGTGTGGTGGGCGTTTTGTTATTAGAACGTATAATCTTAATAATGTACAAAAACACATTAATATTTTTCAAAAAAAATGATTAGTAAGATGTTATAATAAATTATACTTAGTCGATAAAAAATTGTGCAACTTTACAAATTCGTATTTTATTATGCTGAATTCATTACATCAAATTGATTAGTTGATAAATTATTAAACTGCTAAATTATTAAACTGACAAATTATTAAATTGTTAAAACATTCTAATTTATTTAATTATTTATTGGGAGGTATAAGATGAATTTTTTTCAGCGTGCATGGAATAGCCATATAAAACGTTACTATATTCTTTATTTAATGGCTTTGCCAACAATTATTGCACTTCTTATATTTAGTTATGCACCAATGTTTGGACTTGTTATGGCCTTTCAGAGTATGAATATAAGCAAGGGGATTTTTGGAAGTGAGTTTATAGGATTTAAAAACTTTGAGTTTCTATTTTTAACTACTGATGCTTGGGTAATCACACGCAACACTGTTTGTTATAATGTAGTATTTATATTGCTGAATATGTTATTGGCTGTAACCCTTGCACTATTATTAAGTGAGATTCATAGTAAGAAACTTGCAAAAACTCTACAAACAGTATTTATAATGCCACATTTTCTTTCAATGACCGTTGTATCGATTATAGTTTTTGCGTTCTTAAGCCCTAATAGCGGTTTTCTTAATAACATATTAGAATTTCTTGGTTTCCAACGTCAAAGTTGGTATATGAAACCTAAATTTTGGCCTTTAATTTTAGTAATAGTAAATGCATGGAAACATGTGGGATATTCAGCAGTAGTATATCTAGCTGCAATTTCCGGAATATCTGAAGAATACTATGAAGCTGCCATAATTGATGGAGCTAATAAAGTCCAGCAAGCACGGTATATAACTATTCCACATTTGAAAGCCATGATGACTATAATGTTGATTCTTTCGGTCGGTGGTGTATTCCGTGGTGATTTTGGGCTTTTCTATACCGTCCCTCAGGATAGCGGTGCTTTGTACCCGGTTACTGACGTAATTGATACTTATATATATCGTGCTCTAATGACACTAAATAATGTTGGTATGGCTACTGCTGCAGGTCTTTATCAATCAGTTGTCGGCTTTTTATTGGTTTTGGTAACCAATAAAATTACCAGTAAGATATCGCCTGAAAATGCTATGTTTTAATAGCTAAACAAATGTCAGGTGCAGTAAATAGAGATGGAGGTTTGTATGACAAGTAAAAGAAAATTTAATCAAATAGCTCCCGGTTGGAATATTGTAATATCAACATTATTAATACTAACATCACTTTTGATTGTGCTTCCACTTATTTTAGTTGTTATTATTTCATTTTCAAGTGCAGAAAGCATTGTGTTTAATGGGTATACATTTTTCCCATCGAAATATACTTTGGACGCTTACAAGAATTTGGCAAAAACAGGAGCTCAAATTAAAAATTCTTATATTATAACTGTTTTTTATACTTTTACAGGAACAGCTTTAAGTTTATTTGTAATGTCTATGTTTTCCTTTGTATTAGCACAGAAAAAATTCCCTGCAAGAAAAGCATTAACCTTTTATGTATTTTTTACTATGCTTTTCTCTGGTGGCCTTGTTCCTTCATATATAATGAATGTGCGATATTTACACCTTAATGACACTATATGGATATTTTTACTGCCAAACATAGCAAATGCATTTTATATTATAATACTTCGCACTTTCATTCAAACTACTATCCCGGATAGTTTGATTGAAGCAGCCACAATTGATGGTGCAAATGATTTTACAATTTACTATAAGATAGTTTTGCCACTTTCCAAAGCAGGTCTTGCTACCATTGGATTATTCAGTTTAGTTGGTAGGTGGAATGATTGGTTCACAGGTATGCTTTATATAGAAAATCCTAAGCTTATACCTTTGCAGACCATGCTGTACAAGATTCAAAAGGATATCGAATTTATTAAGTCAAATGCAGAGATTTCAGATTCAGTAATGGGGCTTGAATTGCTAAGATCTATGCCTACAGAGAGTACGCGAATGGCAATTACCATAATTGCAACAATACCTATATTGTTTGCATATCCTTTCTTTCAAAGATATTTCATTAAGGGCCTAACAATTGGCAGTGTAAAGGGTTAGCTTATTATTCCACTGCCGCAGAGTGGAAATTAAATATATTCTATTTTAAAGGAGGATTAATACATGAAAAAAACTTTTTTTAGTAAAATGCTTCTGGTAGTAATCATTTTAGCTCTAGTATTTACAGGATGTAATGGTTCTAAAAAGGAATCTGCATCTACCGGAACAGGTGAAACAACTTCTGCATCAGATGCATCACCATCAAATCTTAAACCTGTAGAACTTGTATGGTACACTGCAGTTGACTATGTAAGAGCTGATATGGATATGGTTTGGGATCAAATTGATAAATATTTAAAAGAAAAAATTAATGTAACACTGGATCGTCATTTCTATCCCATGGCAGATTACAAGGAAAAGATCCCTACAGTTGTAAGTTCAGGACAATATATGGACATTGTTTTTACAGGTGCATCTTATAATTTTACAGCAAATGCCCAGCAAGGTGCATACTATGCAATTGAAGATTTAATTCCGGAATATTTACCGAAAACAAAACAAATAGTACCACAAGGTGGATGGGATGCTTTGACCATTGACAATCATATTTATGGTGTACCTACCTATAAGGATATGGCCGATCGTTTCAGCTTTTTGTATAACAAGACTATGGCAGATAAATATAATCTTAAAGTTCCTCAGAATAATGAATGGACAACATTTAAAGATATGATTCCTCTACTATACGAAGCAAAGGCTGCAAGAGATGCTGACCAGCCGGATCTTGCAAAACAGCCTATTATAGAACTACTTAATGGTATAAAGAGGTATTATCCTTTTGAATCTCTCAATGGTCTTGCAGTAGCAAATATACCCGGAGTAGAAGCTTATGAAGGAAAAGGCAGCGGCGAGACAGTCTTTAATATTTATGAAACGAAAGAGTACAGAGAACTATGCAAAACTATAAAGAAACTCGTTGATGACGGCATTTTCCCATATGACCATAAGAACTTTGATCCGGATAGAGCATTGTTGAATGCCGGTAAGCTTATAGGTAATTTTGCTGGTGGGTATATTGAAATAAAACCGGACATGTATACCGGTCGTGAGACTGCACTCACAACTCCAGATTTGGTTGTAATGACTACAGAGTATGTTCAGTCAGGCTTACAGGCACTTTCTAGTAAAACTAAAAACCCGGAACGTGCATTGATATTCTTAGAACTTCTTAATACTGATAAAACACTTGCTAATATGGTACGTTTCGGAATTGAAAATGAGCATTATGTTTATAATGACGAAGGAAGGCTTGATATTACTATAAGCCCACGTAACAAAGATATTGCCAGCTATGTGGATTTTGCATATTACTTCTGGTATGGTTGGCAGTTTGGTAATATCCTTGCAGGTGACTTGCCATCTGTAGTTTCAACAAATTTTGGAGACTTGCTTAAAGCATTGAATGATAACTCTATTCAGGATACAAATCTCGGCTTTGCTATTGATACTAAGCCAATAGCAAATGAAATTGCTGCTTGTTCCAGTGTTATTAACGAGTATGATTCTGATACTAATTTGAGAAGTGGTATGGTTGAAGATATAGATAAAACAGTTGATGAATTCATTGCTAAACTTAAGGCAAATGGGTCACAAAAAATTGTTGATGAAATTCAAAGGCAACTTACCGAATGGAGGAAATCTGTAGGAAAGCCTACTAAATAATTGATTTTTAAACAAAATGAAAAGAGATAATTAGTGTATAAAGGAAGCAAAAGGTTGCGGCTCTTTTTGCTTCCTTATAAAGCTTTGATTAAAGCTTCATAAGAGTTAAAAAAGTGTATAACTTTGTAAACACTATTACAATAGAATAAAGTTAAAGTTGTAACTTGATTTATAACAAAAATAAGCATATAATTAAATATATTCAAAAGATCATGGTTATAAGAATTCTAATAAATGGACAGTTGAACAGTTGTATAGTTGATGGGGAGTAGGGCTTATGTTATCACTTGATTTTGATATATTATGGGTGTCGAAGTGTACCTATCCGGCAAAACATGTAATTAAGAAAAATTATCATGATTATTACCAAATAGTCTTTATACTAAACGGGGAAGGAGAAATAATATTAGGTAATAATGTTTACAATGCCGATATTAATCAGGTGTATATATTTAAGCCGAATGTTGAACATATAATTAAAGCTTCTAAGTTTAAATTACTGAATATAGTTGAACTTAAGTTCTATTGTAATAATACTATCAGTGAGAGCTTAGTATATCAATTACCATCAATTATTAAAGATGCAGGGCAATCTATAAGGACAGCTTTTATTAACATTGTCGAGGAAGTTAAAATGCAGGATAAATATACTGAACACATTATAAACTCGTTATTAACACAAATAATATTTTCTTTAATAAGAATATCGGATCAAGAAACGAGTTATTTATACAGAAAGAATATAGACAGAGTTAATTATAAAGTCTATAGAACCATCAAAAATGAAAAGGAAAGCAATGAGCCATTAACTGCTGTTATTGATTATATCAGGCAGAATTATTCTATGGAAATAAAGCTGAATGATCTTGCAGAAATGGCTTATCTAAGTCCAATTTATTTTTGTTCGGTTTTCAAGGAGAAATATGGAGTTTCACCAATACAATATCTTCAGAGTGTTCGCCTTGAAAATGCAAAGAAGCTACTTATAGGTACCAGTAATTCTATTACATCAATATCAGAAAGAGTAGGATTTCAGTCTGTCCATTACTTCTCAAGGTTTTTTAAAACTCATGAAGGAATAACTCCTAACGAATTTCGCAGAAGGAACCAGGATTTTATTATTAGGGACTTTCGCGGAGATATTACTGATTTTTCTTAGAATATATTTAATTATGCTTACTTATATAAAATTTCCATGTAGTGTATAAAATTTTACCGGAGTATATCTATCATAATCTTCCATAGAACATAGAAGATTACGCATGCATATTATTATATATATGTTCCACTATGTATGTGCGCTACTACAAGAATACTGCAAAATTACTGCAATGATACTATAAGAATAATTCGGGTTTATAGTATTATTAAGGGATTTAACAATTAACTAGGAGGACTTTTCATGAAAGACAAAGCAACAATAGGAATTATAGGGTGTGGAATGATAGCTCAGGATGTACATCTTAAGAATGCATTTTCAAATCCCAGAATACATGTAAAATGGTGCTGTGATTTATCCGATGAGCGATTAAAATATGTAAAAGAAAATTATAATCCTGATTATATTACTTCTGATTACAGAGAAATATTAATAGATTCTGAAGTAGACGGAGTAATGATCCTCACAACCCATAACATAAGAGAAAAAATAATTAAGGATGCAGCAGAGGCAGAGAAGCATATTTATGTAGAGAAGCCTATGAGTACATCAGTAGAAGAATCCTATAGGATTATGAAAATAATAAGACAGACAGGAGTTAAACTTGTTGTCGGTTTTAATAGGAGGTGTGCTCCTGCAATAGAAGATGCAATAAAAATATACGAAAATCACAAAGCTAATCCAGTTGATGTTTCGTGGAGATTTAAAAGAATTGAAGACAACCATCAGTTTCTCCGAGAAGAAGATGCAACTATGGTTATGATGAGAATTAATGACGATTTAATGTCATTTAAACCATATGCCCTTGATGAAATGATTGGTGAAGGCTCAATAATAGGAGAATTATGCCATTTTATAGATTTAGCTTGTTATATAACAAAAAAGGAACCAATCAAAGTTTATGCTGAAGGATGGGCACGGGTTAACCAAATTTTAACTCTTCAATTTGAAGATCAATCTATTGCATCTATTTTTGAAACAGGTGTAGGAAGTTTTGACCACCCCAAAGAGCTAATAGAAATATACCATAAAGGGGCATCTATAGCAGTCGATCATTTTCTGCAATTAAGAGTTGGAGGAATAGAAGGCATATATAAAAAGAATTACCCTTTTTGGAATGATCCATATCCGTATATTATAGAAGGAGAAGGGACTAATTTATTTATAAATAAAGTAAAGGAAAGAAACCGAATAGCTGCTGATAAAGGAAGTGCCGGATATCCTTCAGTAGATAAAGGACATTACAAGATGCTTGACCGCTTTGCAGACTGTATTTTACTTGATGCACCATCACCATGTAACGAGCTCGATGGTTCAAGAGCATCATTGGTTACATTTAAAGCCAGAGAATCTGTACGACTTGGTATTCCTGTCAAAATAAGCAGGGATGAGTACGATTTTTATTTTGCATAATTATTTTTTGTAAAAGAAAGGAGCTTGAATATGGCAAAATATGTAAAGGTAAGTTCTTTGGGGAGAACCCTAATAAGTGCAAATGAGATAGAAGATAATTCTTATGGATTAGTAGAAAATGTTAAAGCCTTATGGCAAAAAGAACTTGATAAGGTATTACCGGATAAGCCGGATTTAATAGTATTACCTGAGTGTTGTGATATAGTTTACGGTCTTACCGATGAGAAGAGAATAGAATATAATAAGGTAAAGGAACATGAAATAAGGAATTTTTTTATGAATGTAGCAAAGGGAAACAATTGCTATATAGCATACTCGGCTTCAAGACTTTTACCTGATGGAACAAAAAGAAATTCTACCCAAATGATTGACAGAAATGGTAATATTGCAGGGATATATAATAAAAATCATTTAACCATAAATGATAACGAAAATAATGGAACCCTATATGGAGCGGATGCAAATGTAATACAATGTGATTTTGGCAAAGTAGCTTGTGCTATTTGTTTTGACCTTAATTTTGATGAGTTAAGGCTCAAATATGTACCACAGAAACCTGACCTTATAGTGTTTTCATCTCTATACCATGGAGGATTAATGCAAAATTACTGGGCATATTCCTGCCGATCTTATTTTGTAGGATGTGTATCTGATGATGAGAATACAATTATCTCACCTGTAGGAAAAATAATTGCAAGAAGCACGAACTATTTTAATTACGTAACTCATACAATAAATTTAGATTATATTATTTGCCATCTGGATTACAACCGGCCTAAGTTACAAAATCTTAAGACAAAGTATGGTAGTAAAGTTAAAATATTTGACCCCGGACATTTAGGTTCGGTATTAATCACCAGTGAGACAGAGGAGTACACAGCAATGGATTTTGCAAAAGAATTTGAACTTGAATTGCTTGATGAATACTTTGAAAGATGCAGGAGACATAGAAGCATACCCGGGAAGGTTGAAAGGCACACAGTTAAATGAACCAAATAACAAAAACAGAAAACCTGAACAGAACAGTTATACTTATAGTGTATCCTATATTTCTGGAATTGTTTCTTCAAACTATAATAGGCTACATTGATGTAATAATGATAGGGCGGATTGGTACAAATGAGCTTGCAGCTATACAAGTTTGCAATTCGCCCATAGATACGATAATTACTATATTTACCGCTTTTGGTATCGGATGCACAGCTTTAGTTACAAGATATGTGGGAGCTGAAGATAATGAGAATGTTAAAAGATGTGTAGGACAGACTATTCTCATATCTTTTGTTGTTTCGGCCATAACATTTATAATATTTAATTTATTCAGACGTCAGGTTTTAATTCTGATGGGAGCTGATGAAAATATAATTGATAGTGCTGATACATATATCAAATTTGTTTCATACAGTATTCCATGTCTCATTTTTAGTACGCTAGTGTATGGTTTGATCAGGGGAATAGGAAATACAAAAATTCCTATGTATATAAATACTATTCAAAACATTATACATTTGATTCTAAACTTTTTCTTTATATATGGTACTAGAACCATATTTATTTTTAACAAGTGGGAAATAA
>CAZEYH010000003.1:0-15594 GCA_964515895.1 uncultured Clostridiaceae bacterium
TGAGCCGTCACCTGAACCAGGCCATATTTTTCTTCATATTAATTAAATGCACCCTCTATATTGATTATCTGCATTACAATAATAGAAAATACGGCAACCATATATTAAAACATATATGATGCCGTATTACATTCACCTCTTACCTCTAGCCTCTAACTTCCAGGCTATTAAGCTTCGCCTTCCAACTTTAATAATGCTTCCCATCTCTTATCAACTTCAGCCTGTATTTCATCAATAAGTTTCTCATTACCATTCCTGAAAAGATGTCTGAATCTTCCCTGAGCTTTCAGGAAATCTGCAACAGGCAGCTTGTTTTTTGGTTTATAATTTACAATGTATTTTCCATCAATAACTTCATACAATGGCCAGAAACATGTATCAACTGCTAACTTACTTATTTTCATAAAGTCAGAAGCATTGTAACGCCACCCTCTAGGACATGGAGCTAATACATTCAAAAATGCAGGACCTGAAGTATAAATTGCCTTTTCAGCCTTTTCATAAAGATCCTTCATATTACCTATACATGCTGTTTGTGCAACATATGGAATATGATGTTTTACCATAATGTCAGCTAACTCTTTTCTCCATTGTTGTTTGCCTGACGAAACCTTGCCTGCAGGTGTTGTTGTAGTATCTGCATACATCGGAGTAGCTGAGGATCTTTGGATACCTGTGTTCATGTACGCTCCATTATCATAACATACATAAACCATGTCATGACCTCTCTCCATTGCACCTGAAAGAGATTGTATACCTATATCGTAAGTACCTCCGTCTCCACCAAAAGCAATAAACTTGGTGTCCCCTTCCTGATTTAACTTTCCTTGTTTCTTAAGTGATGTATAAGCTGCTTCTACACCTGAAATAGTGGCTGCTGAATTTTCAAAAGCAGTATGAATAAAAGAATCTTTCCAGGCAGTATATGGATAAAGAAACGTAGAAACCTCCAGACATCCTGTAGCCGAAGCTATTACTGCATGGTCTTCCGGCTTTAAAGCTCTTAAAACCTGTCTAACTACAATAGGTGCACCGCAGCCCGCACACATTCTATGTCCACCGGTAAGTCTTTCCGGTTTTTTTGCAACTTCCTTCAATTTATATGCCATCTAACCTACACCTCCTATTCTCTTACTCCAATATAGTTATAAACTGAATCTACTTTTCCTGAATCTGCAATATCAATCAGTTTGTTATAAATAAATTCTATGTCATCAGCTTTAACGTCTCTTCCACCTAATCCATAAATATAATTCACAACTTTAGTTTCAAATACGCCTTTCGCAAACATTGCACTGGTAACATCAGTAAATAACGGTCCTCCTGCTGCGTTAAAGCTATCAGCCTTATCCATTACAGCAACAGCTTTAAATTTAGCTAATGCACTTGCAATTTCGTCAACAGGGAAAGGTCTGAAAACACGTGGTTTAATAACACCAACTTTTTTACCTTCCTGTCTCATCTGATCAACAACATATTTTGCCGTACCTGCTGTAGAATTAAGAACAACAATACATGCATCCGCATCTTCAGTTTTATACTCTTCAAAAAGGCTATATTTTCTTCCGGTTAATTTATGAAAATCTTCTGATACTTCAAGGATAACCTTCTTAGCATTTTTCATTGCTTCAGCTTGTTGTCTTTTATGTTCAAAATAATGTGTAAAATGATCTAATGGACCGACAGCTATCGGGTTTTCCTTATTCAAAAGAAAATGTTCCGGTTTATATTTCCCTACAAAAGCTTTAACATTTTCATCTTCTAAAAGTTCTATATTCTCTATTGCATGAGAAGTAATAAAACCATCTTGGCACACCATGATTGGAAGAAGTACATCGGGATGTTCGGCAATCCTGTGAGCCATGAGCATATTGTCATATGCCTCCTGGCAATTTTCAGAATAAATCTGAATCCAGCCTGAATCTCTTGCTCCCATTGAATCACTGTGATCATTGTGTATATTAATTGGACCTGAAAGAGCCCTATTTATACATGCTATAACTATTGGCAATCTCGAACCTGAAGCAATATATAAAAGCTCCCACATATAAGCAAGACCATTAGCTGAAGTAGCAGTCATTGCTCTTGCTCCTGCAGCCTGGGCACCTATACATGCTGACATTGCGCTATGCTCTGATTCCACTGCAACAAATTCTGTATCTACTTTTCCATTGGCAACATAGCTTGAAAAGTATTGAGGTACTTCTGTAGACGGTGTTATTGGAAATGCTGCAACTACATCCGGATTTATCTGTTTCATGGCAAAAGCCGTAGCTTCGTTTCCGCTTAATCTCTCTCTAATAGCCATACTCATTACCCCCCTCCTTATATTTCCTCAACAAAATCTATAGCTTTAAAAGGACATACTTTAGCACAAATACCGCAACCTTTGCAGTGATCATAATTAAAATCCACCCTTTTCCCATCTTTATCTACCAATATGGCAGTATCAGGGCATACAGGATAGCATAACAGACACTGTTTACATTTATCCTCTATCCAGATTGGTTTCATTGAACGCCAGTCGCCGGTATTAAAAAGCTCTGCATTTCCTGCATCTGTTATTGTACCTCCAACAGTAATATCTTTCCAACTTACATCAGGAGAAACAACTTTTCTTTCTTTGTTTGCTGCACTGCATTTCACGTTATTACATTCTTTGCAACTCATAAACCACGCACCTCCTGCATAGCCCTTTCAAGAGCCTTCATGTTGCCATCAATAACTTCCGGCTTGCTTGCAAACTTATGCTTGAAAGAACCTATCATACTGTCTAGAAATACCTTTTCGTCCATTAGCTTGCTTACTTTTACAACAGCACCTAACATTGGAGTGTTGGGAAAATACCTGCCTAATGTTTCAATAGAAATGGTTCTTGCATCAACAGTACAAACTTTACCCTTATAACCCTTTAGCAAAGGCCTTATTTCATCAGGAGATTTAGTAGTATTGATTACTATTGCTCCATCTTCCTTTAAACCTGAAGTTACATCAACTGCTTCAAGAAGAGTTTCGTCAACCACAACAACAAAATCCGGTTCGTAAATATTACTATGAATTGTAAGTTTAGTATCACTTATACGGTTGTAAGCTGTAATTGGCGCACCCATTCTCTCCGGGCCATATTCTGGGAAACCCTGTATGTATTTCCCGGTATCAAATGCTGCATCAGCTAAAAGTAATGATGCTGTTTTAGCACCTTGGCCGCCACGTCCGTGCCATCTGATTTCAACAACTTTACCCATGGATTAACCCCCTTATACATAACTTTTGACACTATTCTATTGTGCAAATTAAGTATACTTCTTTGTTAATTTGTTGTCAAGGTGTGTCGGATACAAGCCTTTAGTATAAAGGGTTTCATTATTTTTGATTGTTTATTGTATACAGAATTCGGTGATGTAATAATGATACAAGAAGGGTTTTTGATTCCTATTTATTGCATTAATTGTATGTTAATGTATATTAAAGAATAGCTTTTAGAGTTATTAGAAGAAAAATTCCGGGAACACCTAAAAATCCGATTAATAAAGATGATATGACATTTAAAGCCATATGGAAACCAAAAAGGCCTCCTATAAGATTAATTAGAAAAATTGTAATTCCACCAATTACCACCTTATATATTATTTTCAATATAATTCTTAATATAGCCAATTTTAACCTCTCCAGTATTTATAGCTAAACTGAAAATATCTTTTCAAAAACTTCCTTTAATTTTTCCTTAGCTATTATCTTTATTATTAATTATATAAACTTATACATAAAAATATTACAGTAAATTAAATTTTGTAATCTATTTTTGATCTCAACCCTCTTGCTTTTGCCTTTTTAAGATAATATTCATACTTAATTTCTGCAGCTTTTATTATATATGTGTAGTAATCAATAATTTCGCGCTCAGAAACATGTTGGAATTTTATGTCAGCTTCTAACCACTCATTTCTTGCATTTTTAATATCTTCAATAAGCCTATAGTCTTCTTCTGATATGTAATATTGATTTATCTTATTCTTTATTGCAATATTATTCTTATTGGTTAGAAATGTTCTTCCATTCAATAGTCTTGGTAATTGTATTCTAGCCAGATTACTAAAAAAACTATTTTTCCATGTATTGTTTTGCATATAGGACTCTCCTTTTTGCTATACCTTATAATATAAGATATGTTCAATATACCATAAGTATAAACAGAAATTTCCTGTATTATACAATTCCCCCAGTCTCGCTTTTTCCATTATTAAAATTGAAGTCTCACACAAATAAAACAAGTGAAAATAATATGTACTTTTAAAAAGCACATGGATTGTTAAGAAAAATTAATATAAAAAGCATTGCAGAAACTTAAATAATTTGGTATCGTCATTATGATTGATAGTTATTAACATAGGCTTTACGGTTTGATACAATCGAAACATCATACGGGGAATATTGCAGGATAGAACACTAATTAAATTGTTTTGCAATTAGTTTTGGAGGTAATATAATGAGTACTGTAGTAACTAAGAAAAATGAAAGAACAAAAAATATTATTTTAATTTCTATGGCTGTTATAATTTTGATTTTATTTTTAATACTATTACAACTTTTTTATACAATTTTAAAGAACGACAGAGTATATAAGGGAGTTTATATTGATGGTGTTAATGTAGAAGGACTTACAGAAGACGAGCTTAGAGAAACTCTACAAAAAAAATATAGCTACGAAGAAAATAATATAAAAATAACATTAGCAACCGAGAAATATAAAGAAAAACATAATTTGAGCGATTTAAGCATGTCCTTTGATATTGATGCTACTGTAAATAAGGTTCTATCTGTAGGAAGAAAGGGAAATATTTTTGAAAGATTGTATGAAATATTGCATGTAAATTTCAATGATATAAACATTGCCCCGGAAATTACTTTTGATGGCGAAAAAATAAATAACATAGCAAATTCTTTTTACGAAAAAACTTTTATTCCTGTTAAAAATCCGGAAATATTTTTTGATGATAATTTTAATGATAGTAATGTAATTATTAATTCAGGCCACCACGGAGAAAGCATAGACAAAGAACAACTTTATAATGAAATAATTAGATATACAAAAGATCGAAAGAATACTAAAATAAGTATACCTTTAATAATTACTCAGCAGGAAAAACTTAATCCGGATGAACTTTACAATAATATATGTTCAGAACCCATTGATGCGACAGTTAAAGTAATAAATAATATATTGACTACTATTCCTCACAAAATGGGTAGAAAAATAGATAAATCTATACTTGAAAAAGCCGTAATAGAATTAAACAAGGATGAAAACATAACAAAAATTCTTCCAATAAATCTTATAGAGCCTAAAATAACTGAAAAACAACTAAAAGCAAATATGTTTAGAGATGTTTTAGGTACAGCTAAAACTTATTTTTCTACAGATAGTCAGTATAATATTGATAGAAATGAAAACCTTAGACTCGCTTTAGATTGTATTGATGGAGTAATATTAGCACCAGGCGATACATTTTCATTCGATAAAACTTTAGGCGAACGTACTGCTGAAAAGGGATACAAAAGTGCCAAGGTTTTTTCTGGCGGTAAGATCATAGATGCTATAGGGGGCGGAATATGCCAAGTAAGTTCCACACTTTATAATGCAGTTTTGCGTTCTAATCTTGATGTGTTGGAAAGACATAACCATAGTTTTATTGTATCATATATGCCTGCAGGGTATGATGCTGCAGTAGCTTACCAAGTAATTGATTTTAAGTTTAAGAACTCCACTAACTGGCCGGTAAAAATACAGGGAAGAACAACAAATTCTAATGAGTTGGTAATAACTATAATTGGCACTAATGAAAACCCAGGAAAAACAGTAGAATTTTATACACAATTAGTAAAAACTACAGAATTTAAAACTATATATATTGATAACCCGGAAATGCCGGAAGGTAAAACAATAATTAAACAAAATGGTATTAATGGTTATGTTATTGATACTTATAAAATAGTAAAACAAGACAGTAAAGAAATAAATAGATATAAAATAACTACCAGTGTATATATACCTTTAAATAAGGAAGTTATCAGGGGCACAAATAAATCTCTACCTCAACATACAGATGTCCGGGATCCGGATTTACAAGAGCCAGATTTAGAGGATACAGATAAACAGGATCCAGGTTTGCACGATACAAATAAACAGGATCCAAATTTGCACGACTCAGATATACAAGAGCCAAGTTTAAACGGTACAGATGAAGACTCTCCTGTATCTACTGATAATATCCGGTTAGATCAAGAAGTACAGGAGCAGAATGAGTTAGATTCCGATCCATCCGATTCACGAGATACAGATGATGCTACAAGTTCTTCGGATGCTACAAATCCTCCTGATCCTTCAGATACTATAGAGCCTTCAGATGCTACAGATAATTAGATTCTATTAATCATATAGATCCTATAGTGCAAAAGATTCAATAATAATCACTTAGGAACAGGTTAGCACAAGCTGTGGCGTAAAAATCTTGTTTTTGGATTTTTACGCCAATTCTGACTAAAGCTAAGTAAACCTTTAATTATTCTTCTAACTAATCATTTTACTTTAATTTTTCCTACCTAGCAGTAGCGATGTTGGACATACCGTTAGTGTACCTGTTTTTCAAGGAACCGGAAGCTCGTCATTTAAATGACGATGTAGTTCACTAATCTAATAAGTATCTACACTAATTGCCCCATTATTCCTCAAAATAGATGCTACACTGTCCACATTATTTTCATCTGTTTTCATGGTAAAGAGAATTTTACCTGCTCTAATATCACTTTCATACTGTTTTCCTCTATTTTCAGGTATACCTAGATCTACTAATCCTCCAACTATCCCACCTGTTACAGCACCAGAAATTAAACCGGTAATTGGACCTGCTGCAGCAATTATACCTAGCCCAGGTACAGCCATGCTACCTGCGCCAATTAAAAGTCCTGCTAGTCCTCCTAGCACTCCCCCGGTCATGACTCCATCAGAAATGTTATCATTTATCTCTCTTCCACCGGTGAAACGCCCACCTTGTTGTCCCACTGCACCCATATTTTCTTTTGCAACTATTGATATATCCTCTGTTCTAAGACCTTGTTCTTTTATTTGTTTAGCAGCATTTTCTGCATAATTTTGATTATCAAAAACAGCTGCGATAGTTTTTGACATTTTATTACCACCTTTCATTATTTAATTTTAGTTAGCCTAAATAGCTTTAGTTAAAAACGCATTATTTATGCATAAAATTTTATCGAAATTTTGTAAAGTATTCTTAATGTTATGAATCGCGTTTTATAGTATAATTAGTCTTGAATAGCTAATTTGATAAGAAATTAATTTAAAATAAACTGTTATGAGGTATTTTCATGAAAAAAGAATTACTTATTAAATCAATTATAATAGTTGCAGTTACTTTGCTACTATTCTCAATACAAGTACAGGCTAATGTCACTTCTAATGCTAGTATTGAGGAAATTGCTTCAAAAGCATTAGTAAATTTGAAACTAATGGTGGGAGATGAACAAGGAAACTTGAATCTCCAAAACAATGTAACAAGATGTGAATTCGTCACGCTGATAAATAGAATGATGATATATGATACTGATGAAAAAAACAATTCTTCTGTCAGTGTTCCTTTTAAGGATATAACTCCAAAACATTGGGCTTATAATAGCATAAAAACTGCTTTGAGATTTTCACTAATAAATGGATATACAGATAATACCGTACGTCCTGATAATTATGTTTCCTTTATTGAAGCGAATGCTGTAATTATTCGTGCATTAGGATACGGCAAAAATATTAATAAGAAATGGCCTGAGGGTATAATTGAAAAATCTAAAGAGCTAGGTTTAGATAAAAACTTAAAAATACCGGAAGATAAGTTATTAACACGTGGTGAAGCTTCTGTGTTAATTTATAATGCATTAACAGTTAATTTTATTGATTGAATAATTTATGAGCAACACATAAGAACTATTAATAAGGATTTATTTTTTAATATTTTTTAATAAGACATTTCAAAAAATAACAGGATTAAAGGATATTAAGAGGGGTTGAAATGCAGTTACAAGGTTTTTTATTAATGATATTTACGTTTGTAATATTACCAATATTTGTTTTGTTTTCAAATCATAATATATTCTTTATTGTTATGGCATTAATATTATTAATTAGTGCTTTGCGTTCTGTATATATATCTATTGTTGGATATAAAAAAGGTATTCCTCCACTAAGTGAAGAAGACCAAGAAATTCTAGATGAGATGGAATCTTCTATAGATTTTGATTTTAAACGATTTGATACCGGCATAAAAGTTGCAAAATACGCTATTTCGATACTTTTTTATTTTTATTGTTCCTTTTATGTAAATAATATATTAGCAAGAATACTAATTGCTGCCGTTATTGTCTATTGGATATACTACATAATTAATACTATTAAAAATAACGACATCTTTAGAATGGCTTTTTCTAGAAAAAAATATCAAAGAATAATATCTGCAATCGCTAATTCTGCTGCTGCTATTGTAATTCTAATTGTAACTTATAACAAGTTAAAATAATTCTTTCATTGAAGTGAAGCAATCCTTTGATGCTTATATGATACATGTTTGATAATTGTTACATACTTGCTTAATACTTTTCCAATATTTTCATCGAATAATTTTATTCCATGTGGACAAATTAATTATCGAAAGGGTTCGTAGCAGTCGAGCCAAGATTATTGAAGGGTTTATGTAAAAGCTCTTCAATAGTCGGCCAAAGGTTAATATCAGGTTAATATTTAATATTTTTGTAAGCTTGATATTAGCCGGCGGGCAGAGTATTATATGTCCTGTAAGGCCATACTGTAGTTGAGGACACTGCAGTATGGTTAAAAGGGATGTATAATATTCGAGCTAAGATTACCAAGGGTGCCGCAGGCAAATAGCTTTTCATTAGCCTAGTTATATTTATGGTAGTCCCTGTGAACAGGTAACTTTGCTGGAGGTCTATTGCAGTCGAAAGATTGCAGTTGGCTTCTAAGGTACTCTTGGTAGTCGAGCATAGGTTATTACATGTTTTGTAATACTTATGAGTAGTCGGAAGATTATTCATAGATATGTAGAGATGTGTAATAGCTGAAGCGAAGATTGCTACGGGCTCTTTGTTTATTATATAATAAAAATAGCACCCATCATTTTTCTTGAAAGGTGCTATTCTGGCGGAGAAGCCGGGATTCGAACCCGGGCTAGAGTTGCCCCTACTAACGGTTTAGCAAACCGTCCCCTTCAGCCTACTTGGGTACTTCTCCTTAAACAAAATATTTATTTAGTTAAAATTTGGCGGAGAGAGTGAGATTCGAACTCACGGTAGGCTTGCACCTACGCCGGTTTTCAAGACCGGTGCCTTAAACCAGCTCGACCATCTCTCCGTACCATTAGTCACTTGACCTAAATTATTCTACAATGAAATTAGGATTTTGTCAATACTAAAATGCATGTTAATTAATGGGAATAACCAGTTATTACCATTATATCCTTCTTTCTATCTTTTCTAAACCTCCCATGTACTTTCTTAATACTTCCGGTATAACAACAGAACCATCCTTTTGTTGATAGTTTTCTAGTATACCGGCAGTGGTCCTTCCTATTGCTACTCCAGAACCGTTTAAGGTATGAACATACTCAGGTCTACTTTTTGAATCTCTTCTAAACCTTATGCCTGCACGTCTTGCTTGGAAAGATTCAAAATTACTACAAGATGATATTTCAACATATCTGTTGTAACTAGGCATCCATACTTCAAGATCATATGTTAAAGCAGATGAAAACCCAAGATCACCGGTGCATAATATGGAAACCCTGTAAGGAAGCCCCAAAAGCTTTAATACTTCTTCAGCATTATTAGTCAATTTCTCCAGCTCATCATAAGAACTTTCCGGTGTGGTAAACTTTACCAACTCTACCTTGTTAAATTGATGTTGTCTTATTAAACCTCTAGTATCTCTTCCAGCCGAACCTGCCTCTGCTCGGAAACATGCTGAGTATGCTACATACTTTATTGGCAAGTTATCCAAATCAAGAATTTGTTCTCTAAACATATTTGTAACCGGAACTTCTGCTGTTGGAATTAGAAAATATTCAGTTCCTGCCACTTTAAATGCATCTTCTTCAAATTTTGGTAGTTGCCCTGTTCCAATCATGCTATTTCTATGAACCATAAAGGGAGGGAAAACTTCTACGTATCCATGCTTTTCAATGTGAAGATCCAGCATAAAATTTACCAATGCTCTTTCTAATCTTGCACCCATACCTTTGTAAAAAGTAAATCTTGTTCCTGTAACTTTAGCTGCTGTAGCTGAATCTAGAATACCTAAATTCTCACCAATGTCCCAATGAGCTTGTGGCTCAAAATCAAAAGATTTAGGATTCTCCCATTTTCTCACAACAATATTATCTGAATCACTTTCACCAACTGGGACTTTATCAGATGGAGCGTTAGGAATATTTAATAATCTATTATTAATTTCAGCATCAATATCTTTTAATTCCTGCTCTAATTGCTTAATATTATTAGAAAGAGTTTTCATTTCATCTAGTAGTTGAGTTGCATCTTTCCCTTCTTTTTTATATGTTGGTACAAGTTTAGATGTAGTATTCTGCCTATTTCTTAATTGTTCAATT
This sequence comes from uncultured Clostridiaceae bacterium, assembly GCA_964515895.1. GTDB lineage: Bacteria > Bacillota > Clostridia > Acetivibrionales > DUMC01 > CAZEYH01. The sequence goes on from CAZEYH010000003.1 coordinate 10,686, forward strand.
TTAAAAAGAAACTTTCTTCTCTTCTCATCTAAAGACAAGAAACCTTCAATATCTATTTCTCCCTTAACTTTTAGCGCCGCTTTATTAAGTATATCTGGATTATTTCTAATTTCTTTTATATCTAACATAACAAATATATTTGCCACTTAAAATATATACTAACTTACATATTTTATAAAACTTGTGGCGTCTCCTTTCTTATTGTTTTAATGTTTATTTTCTTTTAAAAGTCTCACTCATACTTGAATATTCTTTATTGCTTATCCTTTATCTTGATTCTTATTTTTTTACCTTAACTTTTAATATTAAATATTTAATTCTCAATTATTTTATAGTTACTATACATATTGACTTTCCCTATATCTTCTTATTGCATGATTAATAACTTTAATCTCTTCAGCAGAAAGAGGATATTTTGATTTTCCAGCTAACACAGGTTTACCATATGTAGTTGAGCAATCCCTCGTAAATAGTGATGTTATCACTATGCCATTATCATTACCATCCAATAATGCCACTGAATAGCTTAAATCACTACCGACATTATCGAATGCGTTGTACCTTATCATAGCTACTTTCTGTACACAGTTTAAGAAATTTCTATCTATTTCATTCAAATGATTTTCAATTTCTCTATTCTTATTAGAAACTTCTTCTGTTTTTAATAGGCAATTTTCAATTAGATCTTCAATGTTTTTTCCATCTGTGTTTACCATATAATTATTGTATTTATTATTGAGTTTCTTAATTTTTGCTTTATTAATAATATTGGCTATAAGTAAAATAATTATAAGCACAAAATTTACAATAGTCATATAAAAAAGCATTGTGTTATCAAAAATATCTAATCCATTCATATTAAACACCATTAGCTAAAAGAAAATGTTTCACGTGAAACATTTTCTTTTAGCCTACCTTCTTTATCATTTCTATAATTCTTTCTAATTCTTCCCTTGAATAATATTCAATTATTATCTTACCATTTTTTTTAGAATGATTCAACCTTACTTTCGTACCCAGTATACTTTGAAGTGCTTCTTCAAGATTCTTTATTTCAGGATCTGTTTCTTTTTTCTTTTTCTCCTTTTCCTTTTCTTTATTCTCATTTAGTTTTTTTATCAACCTTTCAGTTTCTCTTACACTGTATTTATTTTTAATTATCTCTTCCATTGTTTTAACTTGTAATTGGCTATTATCTAACATTAATAATGCCCTTCCATGTCCACTTGTTATTTCTCCATCTATTAATTTTTTTCTTACTGCTTCTTGTAAACTTAATAGTCTAAGTGAATTTGCAATCGCAGGTCTACTTTTACCAACTATTTCAGATATTTCTTCCTGCGTCATCTCGAATTCTTTTAACAGTTTTTCATATGCTTCCGCTTCTTCTATAGGATTTAAGTCTTCTCTTTGTAAATTTTCTATTAAAGCAACTTCAACGATTTCACGATCATCTAAGTCCTTTATTATTGCAGGTACAGTTTTTAATCCTGCAACTTTTGCAGCTCTCCATCTTCTTTCACCTGCTATTATTCTATATATATCATTTTCCTTTTTTACTATTATGGGTTGAACAATCCCGTGCTTCTTTATCGATTCTGCCAGTTCATTTAATTTACTATCATCAAAAATTTTTCTCGGCTGATCCTTGTTAGGTTCTACTTCATTAATTCTAATATCCTTAATGCTATCTTCTTTTTCATCCTCTATTGATATTAGAGCTTCAAGTCCTCTTCCCAATCGCTTTTTACCATTCATTTTAGTTTCCCCCTGCATATTTTATAACTTCATCAGCAAGATCCATATAACACTCAGCACCCTTAGACCTTGCATCATATAAAATTATTGGTAATCCATAACTAGGTGCTTCACTCAATCTAACATTTCTAGGGATGACAGTTCTATAGACTTTGTTTTTGAAATGTTTTTTTACTTCATCTACTACTTGTATAGATAAATTCGTTCTTGCATCAAACATTGTAAGCACAACTCCTTCAACATCTAATTCAGGGTTTAGATGTCTTTTTACAAGCTTTACTGTCTCCATCAACTGACTTAATCCCTCTAATGCATAATATTCACATTGAATCGGTACTAATATAGTATTAGCTGCAGTTAATGAATTAATAGTTAATAAACCAAGGGAAGGTGGACAATCTATAATAATAAAGTCATAATTAACAATTTGAGGTTTTATAGCTTCTTTCATTCTAGTTTCTCTTGACATTGCAGGTACTAATTCTATTTCTGCTCCAGCTAGCTGTATATTAGAAGGGCATAAATCTAAATTGTCTATGCATGTTTTTAAAATAACATTACTTAGCTTTTCTCCATTTATTAATATATCATATGTAGACTTTTTAAGATTTCTTTTGTCAAATCCTAACCCACTTGTAGAATTGCCTTGTGGATCATTGTCGATTAACATAACCCTTTTCCCCTTATGCGCAACACAAGCGCTTAGGTTAATTGCAGTAGTAGTCTTTCCAACTCCACCTTTTTGGTTGGCTATTGCAATTATTTTTGCCATTAAATTCACTCCCATTTAGCTTATTACCTACATTCTATTTGCTAATACATTACTATTAATGTTTCACGTGAAACATTTTGTTTATTTTTATTAATTATAACATACTTCTCTTTACACATCAAAATTAATTTACGCTTACATTTTTTCAAATTTAGTGTTATAATTTTATCCTATATAGTTTACAATTTTATTTGTGAGATATTTACTAATGATTTTTTTAAGGAGATGTATTATTATGGGAGAAATGTGGAAAACAATATTTACAACATTTTTACTTGTCTTTTTGGCAGAGCTTGGCGATAAGACACAGCTCTCCACTATGCTTTTAGCATCAAAATCTAAATCAATATGGTATGTATTTATTGGTTCAGCATTAGCGCTTACTCTTTCATCCTTAATAGGCGTACTTGCAGGATCTATTATTAATAAATTTATTCCTCAGTCCTATATTCAAGTCTGTTCAGGAATTGTTTTTATTATTATTGGCTTATTGTTAATATTAGGGAAAATATAAATAAACTTGGTTTTAAATAGAATTTAGCTTTTATCTTTTTTTTGTTTAGGAATATTGTTGTTATTTAACCATATTTTAAAGGGAACTATTTAGTTCCCTTTTTTATAATTCTAATTTAAGAATAGTGTTGACTTAATCAATCTTCAATTATATTGTTTGTCTTATTGTGGAGGTGAAAATCTCATAAGCCTTGTCTCAAAATCAACTTTTACTATCCCTGGACCTCTCTCAACAGTTAAATTTACATATTTTATAACCTTATAACCTAATCCATAATATTCTGTTGAGCCACTATCTTTATGCAATGTTACCGGAATTGCAAAGATAGGTGGTTTATTTACCTTTGCTAAATAACTTATATATCTAAATACTTAACGTCACGTGCATGCTTGTGTATATATATTTTTCTAGGTTCTACTTTTTCGCCCATTAAATCTGTAAAAATCTCATCTGCAGATACAGCATCATCTATTTCTACTTTCAGAATTGATCTACTTTCAGGATTCATTGTCGTTTCCCACAACTGATTAGCACTCATTTCACCTAGTCCTTTGTATCTTTGAATTGTATAATCATTCTTTTTCCATCCTTTTTCGCTTATAATTTCCTCCATTTCCTTATCATCATAAGCATATATATGTTCTTTTCCTTTAGATAACCTATATAATGGCGGTTGAGCAATATATATATGTCCATCTTCCACTAATGGTTTTAAATATCTGAAGAAAAACGTTAATAACAACATTCTTATATGAGAACCATCCACATCCGCATCTGCCATTATTATTACTTTATGATACCGTAACTTTGATATATCAAAATCTTCACCTATTCCTGTTCCTAGGGCAGTAACTACCGGCATTAGTTTATCATTCCCATATACTCTATCTATTCTTGCCTTTTCTACATTAAGCATTTTACCCCATAAAGGAAGTATAGCTTGAAATCTTCTATCTCTTCCCTGCTTTGCTGACCCACCTGCAGAATCTCCTTCAACAATAAATATTTCACATAAAGAAGCATCTCTTTCAGAACAGTCTGCTAATTTACCGGGAAGTGCAGTATTTTCTAATGCAGTTTTTCTTCTGGTTAGCTCTCTAGCTTTCCTTGCAGCTTCCCTAGCCCTTGATGCCAATAAACACTTATCTAAGATTTGTCTTGCATCTGTCGGGTTTTCTTCAAGAAAATATGTCAATTTCTCATTTAGAATACTTTCAACAACTCCTCTTACCTCACTATTACCTAATTTAGTTTTGGTTTGACCTTCAAATTGAGGTTGTAATAATTTAACACTTGTTATAGCCGTAAGTCCTTCTCTTACATCCTCACCGGATAAATTCTTATCATTTTCTTTGATAATATTGTATTTTCTTGCATAATCGTTCATCACCTTTGTAAGAGCTGATCTAAATCCTGTAATATGAGTACCACCTTCTGCAGTATTAATGTTGTTAGCATAACTGTAAATATTCTCAGCATAACCATCATTATATTGCATTGAAATCTCAACTTTTATATCTTCTCTACTACCTTCAATGTATATGGGAGGTTTGTGAATTACTTCTTTATTTTTATTAATATATTCAACAAAAGAAACAATACCTCCTTCATAGTAAAGTTCTCTTTTATCAGGTTCTTCTCCTCTATTATCAATAAGAATAATCCTAACTCCCTTATTTAAAAACGCCATTTCCCTATATCTACTTATCATGCCTTCAAAATCAAATATAACCTCGTCAAATATTAATTGATCAGGCTTAAAAATAGTTTCAGTTCCTGTTTTATCTGTTTCTCCTACTACTTTTAATTCCGTAACAGTCTTTCCTCTCTCATATCTCTGTTTGTATATTTTCCCATTCCTTTTT
>CAZEYH010000003.1:15604-25341 GCA_964515895.1 uncultured Clostridiaceae bacterium
CACCAACACCATGGAGTCCTCCAGAAACACTATATGCTCCTCCACCAAACTTACCTCCGGCATGTAACATTGTATGCACAACTTCTACAGTTGGAATTCCTAACTTTGGATGAGGTCCAACAGGTATTCCACTACCATTATCTTCCACTAGTATAGAATTATCTTTTTCTAAAACAATCTTAATTTTGTCGCATCTTCCAGCAAGTGCCTCATCTATACTATTTGCAACAATTTCATATACTAAATGATGTAATCCTTTGCTTGATGTTGATCCTATATACATACCAGGTCTTTTTCTTACAGCCTCAAGTCCTTCTAATACTTGTATTTGATTTTCATCATATATTATATCTTTATTTGTAATTTTTGTCATATTTCCCTCCCGTTACTTACTGTTGTTTAAAACTTTACTTCTCATTGCGATCATTTCTAAGTATTTTGCACGTTTTTGTAATGTTATAGACGAAATAGAAGATAAGTATATTTTACTTTTCTTTTCTGTTTCAGTTACAATAAACGATTTAGGTATATCAGTATTTATTGATTCTATAAATCCTTCTTCTTCGGCTGTCCTTAAAAAATCTCTTGTATCTTTAGAAATTGTAGTCTTTTCAAGATCCAAAATAGCTATAATACTTTTTAAAGGTATAGCAAAGTCACTTCCTATATGCAAAAACATAACATTCTCTCCATTCCTTAATTACTATATATATTTTATACTAATGATTATTTTAATTCAATCAGTTTATATTCATTCGGTTTCCTACTCTTCTCTCACTAAACCATTTTCAACAAAATACAATCTTCTATTATTATCTTTCAGATTATTATAAAACACTTTTTCGGTAGTTGTTATGAATGCTTGTATATCGTCTAAACTTTCAACTATGTAATTTTGTCTTACGCTATCTAATTCAGAAAATACATCATCCAACAAAAGGATGGGATATTCACCTAAAAATTCTTTCAACATTCCAATTTCTGTTAGTTTTAATGTTAGTACTGCTGTTCTTTGCTGTCCCTGTGAGCCATAAACTTTAACATTTTTATTATTTATCCTTATTTCCATGTCATCTCTTTGAGGACCATATAATGTTATACCATTCCTTATCTCTCTTTCTTCACTTGCTTTTATCTTTTCACTAAATGCTTTTCTTATTTTCTCTATATTACCAAAATCTTCAACTAAAACTGATGGATTATATACTATTTCGATTTCTTCGCTACTTCCTGTAAGTCTATTATGGTTCTCTCCGGCTTTTTCATTCAATCCTGACAAATATTTTCCTCTCTCTAATATTATCTTTGAACCTGTTTCTATTAATTTTTCATTCCATATCTCTAGTGTGTCTTGTAACCTACTTTTCTTACTCACTGTTTTATTTATAGTTTTTAAAAGATGATTTCTTTGTGTCATTACCCTTGAATACTGCTGCAAATCATAAAAATATGTTGGTTTAAGTTGGCTTAATGCTATGTCTATAAATCTTCTTCTTTCTGAAGGCCCGTCTTTAATAATAGATAAATCTTCAGGAGAAAATATTACTGTATTTAAATGTCCCATTAGCTCCCCGTTTTTCCTTATCGGGATATCATTTATTTTTATTCTTTTTCTTTCATCTTTTTTATAGTATATCTCTATAGAAGCATCTGTATGTTTTTTCTCTAATATAACATTTACATAATAACTTTCTTCCATAAATTTTATAAGTTCGTTATCCTTTGAAGTTCTATGAGACCTTCCTGTTGAACACAAAAAAATTGCTTCAAGTATATTTGTCTTTCCTTGGGCATTTTTACCATATATTATATTAAAGTTTTTACAGAAATCTAAATGTAATTTGCTATAATTCCTAAAATTTATTAGTTTTATTTCCTTAATACGCAAATATTAATTTACCTCCAAAAATCATCAACCCAATTTTCTTATAATAATTATCCTATTTTATATTCTTTCCTATCTATTTCAATAATATCTCCTTTTTTTAATTTCTTTCCTCTTTGAGTAATTATTTGGCTATTTACCTTTACCATACCATTTAGTACCATTTCTTTTGCCTGTGAACCTGTTACAGTTATACCTGCCCACTTAATAAACTGGTCTAACTTTATATAATCAGTATTTATTTTAATTTCTTCCATATATTTGTTATCCCTTTCTTTTACATCATAGTATATATTTATCTATGTCTAATCTAGTGAGTTTAGGCTTTGAAGCAGCTATTTCTACAAGTGGTGATAATTCATTTTCTTAGAGGCAGTAACATATATACAAATGTATCCTTGTCTACACTTTTAATTATGCATGGCCCGATATCAGAGTTGAATGAAACATCAATATTCTCCTCATCAATTTCTTTTAAAGCTTCAATAAAATATCTTGGATTAAATTTAACTTCAATATCATTACCAGCAACTTCAATTGCAAGCTCTTCTCTTGCATTCCCCATATTTGTATTTGTAGTAATTATCATTTTATCATATTTTAATGATATATTTATAGGATATCGAGATCCATCGCTAGATATTAGTATAGATGCCCTCTCAATACTATCTAAAAATTCCTTTGTATTAATTTTTATTTTTGTTTCATATTCATCAGGAATTACATTCTCATAGTTAAAGTATTCCCCTTCTAATAGTCTTGAAACCACTTTAGTATTACCCATATCAAACATTATTTGATTTTCTGTAACATAAATTGTGACATCTTTATCAGTAGGTTCTAGTATCTTTGCAATTTCGCTTAGTGTTTTTCCAGGTATAACCACATTGATATCGGCATCAACGTCTTCAATTATATATTTTCTCAAGGCAAGTCTAAATCCATCAATGGCCACAAAAGTAAGTAGACCATTTTTAGATTCAATATTTATACCATTCAAAATAGGACGGTTCTCATCTTGCCCTACTGCAAATATTGTTTGCCTTATCATATCTTTTACTACTGCTTGGCAAACCCTAAGAGATTTTTCTCTTTTTATTTCAGGTATTCTAGGAAAACTCTCTCCTTTTGTACCCTTTATCTCAAATCTGGAATTTTTGCATGTAATTAATATATTATCATTTTCATCTTTTTCTATATTTACATCTGAATTAGGCATTCTTCTTATTATTTCTCCGAAGAGCTTTGAATTAATTACTACTTCACCTTCTTCATATATTTCTGCATCAATAGTACACTCTATTCCCATCTCTAAATCATTCCCGGTTAATTCCAATTTGTCGTTTGCTTTGAGCAATATTCCCTGTAATATTGAGTATGTAGTTTTTGACGGTACAGCTTTTTGCACTGTACTGATTGCATTTACTAATTCATTTTTTTTACAAATTATTTTCATTTTTTTTCTCCTTCTTTCTATAATATAATATAAATAAAACCGTCATAGTAGTAGTAAGTGTTGTTATTAATGTGCATATCCTATCCTAGATTGCTTGTTCTCAAAGTTTAATCATGTTGATAATCTTGTTGATAGATTTAAATTTAATCAACATAATTAAATTTAAACTGAAAAAAATAATTCATCCACAGACAAGGTTCCACATATAAACATTTTTTGTGGATAGAATTTAGAGTAAAAAAAATTACCCGCCTGCAATATTCCTTCTTAGTTCTTCAACTGTTCGTCTTACTTCATAGTCACTATCGATATTTTCTGATATTTTTGAAAAAGCGTGCATAACTGTAGTGTGATCTCTACCTCCAAATTCGTTTCCTATCTGTGGAAGAGACATATCTGTAAGCTCTCTGCAAAGGTACATTGCAATCTGTCGCGGAAAGGCTATATTTCTACTACGTTTCTTTGATTTAAAATCTTCAATTTTAAGATCAAAGTGCCTGGATACAACATCCATTATAATATCACAATTTATTACACGATTTTTATTAGCGGATAAAATATCCTTTAAAGCTTCCTTAGCTACATCCAAATTTATTTCACTTTTAACAAGTGATGAATAGGCAATAACTCTTATAAGCGCACCTTCTAGTTCTCGAATATTTGATGCAATATTATCAGCAATAAACTCATAAACGTCATTTGGTATGTAAATATTTTCCAATTGTGCTTTCTTCTTAAGTATAGCTATTCTAGTTTCGAAATCCGGTGCTTGTATATCTGCCTGAAGACCCCATTCAAACCTGGAGCGAAGTCTTTCTTCAAGAGTAGCTATTTCCCGTGGCGGTTTATCTGAAGATATTATAATTTGTTTATTCGATTCATATAAAGCATTAAATGTATGGAAAAATTCTTCCTGAGTTCTTTCTTTTCCTGCAATAAACTGGATATCGTCAATTAATAGTACATCAATGTTTCTATATTTTTGTCTAAAAGCTTCATTTTTGTCATCTTTAATTGCATTTATTAGCTCGTTTGTAAACTTTTCGGAAGACACATAAATAACTTTATATGAAGGTGTCTGTTCCATAATATAATGACCTATAGCATGCATAAGATGAGTCTTACCAAGCCCAACACCTCCGTAAATAAAAAGAGGATTATAAGATTGGGCAGGAGCTTCAGCAACTGCTAATGATGCCGCATGTGCTAGCTGATTGCCGTTACCTATAACAAAAGTATCAAAGGTATATTTAGGATTTAAAACTGAAGTAAGAGAATCCTCATCTTCGTATTTCCTGTCATCACTTTTAACTGCTGTAGTAGTTTCCTGAGAAGGTACTACAAACTTAATGTCAAATTCTTTCTTTGTAACCTCTTTTATTGTTTCTGTAATTAAAACTAAGTACCTGGATTCAAGTATACCTTTATTAAAATTAGCAGGAGCCCCTAACTCTATGCAATTTGATGTCATAGATACCGGTGTGATAGTTTTTATCCACGTATTAAAGCTAATTTCAGTAAGTTCGTCTTTTAATAGTTCGAGAGCTCGTTGCCAGATGCTCGAAAGTCGATTGTTCATAAAGTCTCCTCCAATTTAACTTTCTCATAATAATTGCATTTTTCTAAAATTTAGCATATAATATATGCTGTTGCCATACTCACAATAAATTAATGAGGGTGTGACAACACTTGCTCTAATTAACAATTATTGACAATTTTTAAGCAAATTAAGCCGTATAGCGTGAAAAAGTGAATTTCACACATAGCATGTCCTAGTTTTTACAATTGAATAATCTAATGAGCATAAATAATATATCAGACTTTTTGATGTTATTCAATATAAAGTTTGGTATGTTATCCACAGAAAAAAGCTGTTATTTGCATTTTATCCACAGGTACAGGGAAATAAAGATATAAATACTTTCTTGACACACATAACTAATTTAATATATAATTTCTCTAAGGTTTAAAGTAAATGAAATTTAATGAGAAAGGAGTGACAAACCCTGTTATGTTAAGGACTTATCAGCCAAACAATAGACGAAGAAAAAAGGATCATGGTTTTAGAAAGAGAATGAAAACCAAACAGGGTAGGAAGGTTTTAAAAAGACGCAGATTGAAGGGAAGAAAAGTGCTTTCTGCATAAGACCGCTTTACAGTGGTCTCTTTTTTCTGTATTAAAAAGAGACGAGAGGAAATTATGAAGAAAACTATCCCAATTAAAAGTAGCAGGGAATTTGCTAGAGTTTATAAAAAAGGAAAATTTTTTGCAGGGAAATATATTGTATTGTATGTTTTACCCAATGGGCTTGATATTAACAGACTTGGGATAACTGCAAGCAAAAAAGCAGGAAAGAGCATAAGGAGAAATAGGATTAAACGGCTTATTAAAGAAAACTATAGGTTGAATGAAGAATTGGTAAGATGTGGATACGATTTGGTTTTTGTTGTAAGGAGTAGTGAAATATTGCCTGATTATTATGATATACAAAAGGAAATGGGTTTTTTATTTAGAAAACTTAACCTTGTAGATAAGGGGAAAAATAAGTGCTTAAGAAAATGTTAATTGGTTTGATTAGAATTTATCAGAAATATATTTCAGCTATAAAACCTCCAAGCTGTAGATTTTATCCTACTTGTTCACAATACACCATTGATGCTATTTCGAAGTACGGAATAATTAAGGGGATTAAGATGGCTTTAAGGAGGATTACAAAGTGTCATCCTTTTAACCCGGGAGGATATGACCCTGTAAAATAAGAGAGGAAGAATTAGAGAATGGGTTTTTTTGATTTTATTGCTAAGCCTTTGGGGCAATTTCTTTATTTTGTGTACAATACTGTAGCATTTAAAAACTATGGATTGGCTATAATAATATTTACTATTGTTATAAAGCTGGTACTTTTGCCACTCACAATCAAGCAGTACCGTTCAACTGCAAAAATGCAGGAAATACAGCCTTTAATTGAAGATATACAGAGGCGATATAAGAATGATAAAGAAAAAATGAATCAGGAGCTTATGAAGTTGTATCAGAAACATAAATACAATCCTGCCGGAGGATGCCTTCCACTTTTGATACAGATGCCCATACTGTTTTCTTTGTACTGGGTGATTAATCAGCCCCTTAGATTTATACTAAATAAGACACCGGAGCAAATAAATAAGCTTGTCGAGTATGTAACAGAAGCTGTTGGAAAAGTTACAATAGGATCATCAAGGGAAATTGGAGTATTAAACTACTTTAATGAACATATATCTGAGCTTTCTAATGTTAGCGACTTATTAAAGTCGGAAGAGCTGATTAACCTTAAATTTCTTGGAATTAACCTTGGACTTATCCCAAAGTTTGATGTAAAACTTTTATTCGGATCTCAAATGGCCGTATATTTGCCACTTCTGGTTATTCCTTTACTGGCAGTAACTACAACATTTATTTCATCAAAGCTTATGACACCTAAAGCTTCAGAAAAAAGCAAGAATGATACTTCAAGCTCAACTCAAAATACAATGGCTTTGATAGGACCATTAATGACATTATTGTTTTCTTTTCAATTACCGGCAGGGGTTGGGCTTTACTGGATTGCCAGTAACTTATTTCAGATATTCCAACAGTTATATATAAATGAGTATGTAATGAAAAAGAAGGAGGTTTCGGAAGAGTAGATGGCTAATATAGTGGAAAAAACCGGTAAGACCGTAGAAGAAGCGGTATCATTTGCCCTAGAAGAGTTGAATACTGACATAAGCTGTGTTGATGTTGACGTTTTGGATGAAGGTAATAAAGGCATATTCGGCATTATTGGTGCAAAAATGGCTAAAGTAAGAGTTACTTTGAAAGAATCAGCGGCAGATAAAACTGAAATGTTTTTACAAGAAATATTTGATAAAATGAACGTACAGGCAAATATGACTGTGGAAGAAGAAGATAATACTGTATATGTTATGATAGAAGGTGAAGATAGCGGTATAATAATAGGCAGAAGAGGAGAAACCTTGGATGCTATACAATATCTTTCATGTTTGGCCATAAATAAAGGTACTGAAGAGTACACTAAAGTTGTTATTGATGTTGAAAATTACAGACAAAAAAGAGAGAATACTCTCATAAAGTTATCCAATAGACTAGCTGATAGAGTTGTTAAAACTAAAAAAAGCATTACCCTTGAACCTATGTCGCCCTATGAAAGAAGAATAATACATGCAGCATTGCAGAATAATAAATATGTAAGAACTTATAGTGTAGGAGATGAACCAAATAGGAAGGTTGTGATATCACACCAGCAAAACTCCGGTTATAAAAGCAGAAGCAAATAGTAGGAAGCTGACTGCATTAGAAATATAAATACGGGTATGAAAAATTGGTTTAAGTGATGTTAAATGATTTCTAGGTTCAGGATGATAATTAATCTTGAACCTTTTTTATTAAAGTAGAGAATAGAGAATGGAGAACAGAGGAAAGAGAATAGAGAAAAAAGAAAAATAGCAGATAACAGATAACAGAAAAAAGATAACAAAGCAAAAAGAACAAAGTATAGGGAATGAGAAACAGATAGCAGAGAAAGAGAACAAAAAATAGAAGTTTTAGATAAATTAAAGCTAATTAGATAAATAATTTTCAAAACTAGAAAATACAATTTAAGGGAGTATAAATACACGAAATGAATGAAAATGATACAATTACTGCCATATCTACTCCTTATGGGACGGGAGGAATTGGGATTGTAAGGATAAGTGGAGAAAAAGCCTTTGAGATAGCCGAAAAAATTTTTAAAGGCAAGAAAACTATAAAGCAAATTAAATCTCATACTATAAACTATGGAAATATTATTGATTCTGAAGATGGTATAGTAATTGATGAAGTACTTTTAACTAAGATGGACAAGCCTAATACATTTACAAGGGAAGATACCGTAGAGATTAATTGCCATGGTGGTATTGTAGTCCTTAAAAAAGTTCTTGAACTGGTTGTCAAGGAAGGAGCTCGACTTGCAGAGCCGGGAGAATTCACAAAAAGGGCTTTCCTAAATGGAAGGATTGACTTAGCTCAAGCAGAGGCTGTTATTGATCTAATTAATGCTAAAACATCACGAAGTTCTAAGATTGCATTAGGACAGCTTGAGGGAAAACTATCAGTAAAAATAAAGGAAGTAAGGGATAAGTTAATAGGACTTATAGCACACATAGAGGTAACTTTGGACTATCCGGAAGAAGATATTGATGTAATTACAGAACTTGAAGTTTATAATGGCCTCGAGGAGATAAAAAATAAGCTTTCATCGTTACTAACGGGATTCAAAAAAGGCAAAATTATAAGAGAAGGTATAAAGGCAGTAATAATTGGAAGACCTAATGTAGGTAAATCTTCTTTACTAAACCAATTAACAGGCTATAACAGAGCAATAGTAACTGATATTCCGGGAACAACTAGAGATATTATAGAAGAATATATCAGTGTTGCAGGTATACCTGTTAGGATAATAGACACTGCTGGAATTAGAGAAACTAAAGATGAAGTAGAGAGAATCGGTGTAGAAAAAACAATGAATGCAATAGAGTCTGCCGATTTAGTAATTATGATGGTAGATGCCTTTGCCGGCTTTACTAAAGAAGATGAAGAAGTTTTAAAATACATTAGTAATTTTGGTGGAAAAAAACCGGTTGTATTATTGAACAAAATAGACCTGGTAGAAAAGGAAAATACAAAGCACCATTCAACCCAAGATAATATTACTCCACTAGACAACACTGTGGAAGAGGATAAGGAAAATTTGCAGCATAAAGGTGACCTACAGCATAAGGATAATTTGCTGCATAAGGATAACTTGCCTGAATTAGAAAAGATAAGTATTATTGAAACCTCTATGAAAGATGGAAGAGGCATTGATGAGTTGGAAAGAGAGATATCAAGGCTGTTTACCGGTGGAGAAATAGATACGGATAGTGAAGTTTTAGTAACAAATGTAAGGCATGCAAGCCTTGTAGAAAAAGCTTTAAACAGCATAAATGATGCAATATCTGCATACCGGGATGCTATGCCCCTTGATTGCATAACAATAGACATAAGAAACGCTGCTCAACACCTTGGGGAAATTACAGGTGAATCAGTGAGTGATGAAATATTGCATCAGATTTTTAGTAGATTTTGCATAGGGAAATAGGTAAAAAAGGAGATGCTTATGGAATATTGGGCTGACGAATATGATGTGGCTGTTGTTGGCGGCGGACACGCAGGATGTGAAGCTGCATTAGCTGCAGCCAGGCTTGGTTTTAAAACTGTTATATTTGCCATTAATCTTGATAGTATAGCTAGTTTGCCTTGTAATCCCAATATAGGTGGGACGGGAAAAGGACATCTGGTAAGGGAAATTGATGCTCTTGGCGGTGAAATGGGAA
>CAZEYH010000004.1:0-2880 GCA_964515895.1 uncultured Clostridiaceae bacterium
CCTTATCTAGAGCACAAAACTACAAATTTTAGGGTACCATTCAGAATAAGTATCAGTGATGCATTAGAAATAAAAAATATTTTTGAATGGCTTGAAAATCAGAGTGAAGAAGAAAAACCTGTCCTTTCAGGATATATCCCTATTAATTCAGAGGAGCTATTTAAAATTTCCAGTACAATTTCTAAAGATATTAATAGTCATTATGTTCATCTTGAAAAAGGGATTAAAACTATAGTGGATGATTATGACTTCTTGCCAGGAGTGACAGATAAAATTGAACCTTTTAGGCTATACAATTATTTGGGATTGGATGATTTTAATGCGGAAACTATTAAGAGCAGAAAGATACTAGAGAACATGTTTGACGAATGGTTTTATAATGGTAATCTAAAGAAGAATTATCATGTTGATAAACCTAAAGTAAGACCTGGATTCTCGTCACATCATGTAGATTTGCTCAATATGTCAAAGTATGCCATGTATAATTATTTTCGTAAATGCGATGATTCTTCGATTCGTAGTTGTATAGATAAAATATCCTTGGAACTTATAAAAGAGTCTCTTTTAATGTGTAACTATCGATTGGTTGAAAAGAGTAACATAGCCTGTGCAATAAATTTAAGGCTATCATTGCTCAAATATTTTGGAATAGGAGGTAAGGAAAATATGGGAGATATAGTGGTTGATTTATCTCGAATTGTAAAAGATAAAGTTATTGATATTAAACCTGAAGATGAGTATAAACAATGTGAAAGCGATAGTGAATTCTATTATACTGCAGGACAATTAACTCGTTATCTTATATCATGCAGTCAAGCAGCAAAAGTAAATTACAATTTAATAGACCCTATTTTGAATGCCAAAGATTTAAATAAAATAAAAAGTGAAATTATAAAACTTATAACAAAATACAGTTATGCAATTAATATAAGATCATATCGTATTAATGCTTTAATTTCTATGGTAATGGGATATGAACCGAAAAACCCTGCAGATGTACTTCATGATATATTCTTGGCAGGATTTGCATCTAAAAATCTTGTTTATTTTAAAGAAAAGGAGGAAGAGAAAAATGATAATGAATAATCGTGTTTATGGTGTAGTAGGTATAAAAAGTATTATGTCAAACTGGAATGCTGATTTTACTGGTAATCCAAAAAGAATATCAACAGGGGATATTTTTGGGAGCGATAAGGCTTTTAAATATCCGATAAAACGTATGTGGCAGGTTCAAGGGGAAAAAGTTCTTTATATAAAGTCGTACAAAATAGAGAAAAAAGGGAAGAAAGATGAAGCTGAAAAACTTCAACCCAGGGATCTAAATGAAAGGTATGAACAGATTTTTGAAATGCCATTAGATGAAAAGACTCCTTCGGTAGAAGTGCTTTCTAATCTTTTTTCAGCTATTGATGTTATGAATTTTGG
This sequence comes from uncultured Clostridiaceae bacterium, assembly GCA_964515895.1. Taxonomy (GTDB): domain Bacteria; phylum Bacillota; class Clostridia; order Acetivibrionales; family DUMC01; genus CAZEYH01. The sequence goes on from CAZEYH010000004.1 coordinate 1,426, forward strand.
AGCAACATTTGCTGAAAAAAAGCAAAATATAAGTATTACAGGCGCGGTCCAGGTAGGACAGGGCTTCAATAAATATACCGATACCAATATAGAAACACAAGATATCCTATCACCTTTCAGGAATCCGACAGAAAAAAAAGAAGAGTCTCTCGCAGCTTCACTTGGTAGTAAAATTGTAACAGATGAAGCACATTATTTTTACCCATTTTCAGTAAATCCTGCAAATTATATTGACTATGTTGATTTGGGTATTGAGAATTTCGAAGGATATACTAAAGAAGCTTATGAGAAATTCATAAAGGGTTGTTTAATTGCAGCAACAGCATTTAATACTAACAGTAAAATTGGTTGTGAAAATGAATTTGCATTATTTATTGTTTGCAAAGAAAACAGCCAACTTTATTTAGCTAATATTGATAGATATGTAGACTTTAAAAAGGAAGACAATAGATATAAAATTAGTCTTTGTAAACTTAATGAATTATTACAAAGCAGACTAGATGAAATTGAAACTATTGAAATCTATTGTAACAAATTAGAAGTAGATGTTGATACTTGTGGATTACCGTTTGTAGTAAATAATTTGTATTGATGGTGATGATATGAATAATAAAGCATTAAAGTTTAACCTTTCAGGTAAATTAGCTTTTTTTAAAAAGCCAGATGTAAATGCAAAAGTTTATTTTACTTATAATAACATTCACAAAGTTGCATTACTAGGCTTGTTAGGAGCAATTATAGGTCTTAAGGGTTATCGAAATAATGAGATGTTTGGGGAAGAAAAGGATTTATATCCAGAATTTTATGAAAAGTTACAACATTTAAAAGTATCAATTGCACCAAATAGTGAGAGAGGGTATTTTTCAAAAAAAGTTCAATATTTTAATAACAGTGTCGGGTACGCTTCTAGTGAAGAAGGTGGAAATCTGATGGTTTTTGAGCAATGGCTGGAAAACCCACATTGGACTATTTACCTCTTAAATAATGGTGGAGATAAAGGGGAAGCGGATAAAAGCTTGTGGGATAAGCTTTGTGATTATTTGTTAACAGGTAAATGTATATATGTTCCCTACCTTGGAAAGAATGATTTTCCCGCATGTATTACTAAATCTAGTCAAGCAGTTCTTGAAGAAAGTAGAGGCAGTTTTATTAATTCACTTTTTCCGGGAGAATTAAGCAATTTAAATGATGATCTAACAATTAATGATGACAATGCGTTTATTTTTACAGAATATTCTCCTATGGGACTAATAAAACCTAAGAATATTTATAGATTCGAACGTGTGATTTACACAAACTGTAAGGTTAACAATCTTCCTCCAAACACATATTCATACCAAGACAAAAATTTGTGTTTTTATTGAACTGGCAACAAATAAACTAACAGATGGGAAATAGATGAAAAGGTGAGCAGGGCGGTTATAAAGCAAGCTTTAAATCGCCCATCACTTTCCT
>CAZEYH010000004.1:2980-12180 GCA_964515895.1 uncultured Clostridiaceae bacterium
TTAAGACAGCGAAAGGAATGATAGTTAAATGTATAACCTACTAGATGTAAATGATTTAATTGGTGATGAAAGTATATGGGCACATGTAAAAAAAGGAAAACCTAATGAGACACTTCAAGAGCACAGCAAACTTTGCCTTAAGTATTATAATGAATATTGTATAACAAAAGGTATAGATTCTATTATATTAAACATTATATCAGAATGTGGTTGCAACGAAGTAGAAAAAAGAATTGTCTATGATATGTTTATAAATGCTATTTACCTTCATGACATAGGTAAAATAAATCTATGCTTTCAGGGCAGACGATTGCATAATCCAAAATATAAAAACAAGAGTACCGATTATGACGGGAATTCAAACCATGCATTACCTTCAGCATATATTTATATGTGTGAATATATGCCAATCATTGATGGAGAAAGAAAAAGGAAGCTTTCCTTTTTCTTGTTTTCTTTTGCATATTGCATAGCTAAGCATCATGGATATTTGAAAAATACTGATGACTTTCGTGATGATATAATGTATTGTCAAGTGGAAGGGTATTACAATAAGAAATTAGATCTTATGAAGAATAGTATCATTACCACAGATAGAGATTTTAGCATATTAAAAAAATATATATCAAACGAAATAGCATTTAATATATTATGTAGATTATTATTTTCAGTAATAACTGCTTGCGATTATTGTGCTACATCAGAGTATAAAAGTGATACAAGATTTGAAATAAGTATAATAAAAAATATAGATGAGTTTAAGCACAAATATTACTATAGTGAAATTTATAAAGGGATAACAGAATATAAGAAAAACAAAGAATACTTCCAGGATACTCCAATAAATGCTCTCAGAAGTGATATGTTTCTTGAAGCTGAAAGCCAACTTAAAGAAAACTTGAATGGAAATATATACTACCTTGAGGCTCCTACAGGGTCAGGAAAGACAAATACATCAATAAACTTGATGTTGAATATTCTAGAATTACATCCTGAAATAACTAATGTATTTTATATATTTCCGTTTAATACATTAGTTGAACAAACAGCTGAAACACTAAGTAAATATTTTGAGAAGGATGTAGATCTGGCAGTAATAAATTCAGTAACACCAATAATAATAAAACAAGATAATGAATCTGATGAGCCCGACTATAATTACTCTTATTTAGGACGTATTTTTAATAACTACCCAATTGTTGTTACTTCACATATAAATTTTTTTAATGCTCTTTTTGGATGTGGAAGAGAACAAATATTTCCATTAATTAAGTTATGCAACAGTGTAGTCATAATAGATGAAATACAGAGTTATAAAAACCCTATATGGCGGCATATAATCACATTTTTAAATGCATATTCTAAATTATTAAATATGAAAATTATTATTATGTCTGCAACACTGCCCAAACTAGATAAAATGCTAGATACTGGGAAAGGAGAATTTGTTAGTTTAATTAAGGATACAGGGAAATATTATCAAAACCCACTATTTAAAAATAGAGTGAAAATTGATTTATCATTGTTGGAATATAAAAAAATAGATCTGGTTGTTTTGGCAAATAAAGTTATAGAATTTATGAATAGAAAAGTACTTGTTGAGTTTATTAGCAAAACAACTGCAAGAAAATTCTATAATATTTTAGAAGAGCATTTAGAAGAATTTTTGAAGGAACAGAAGGGTTTACATCTTGTAGAGTTAACTGGAGATGATAATGTAAAAGAACGCAAAAAGATTATTGATAAAATTAACAATTCAGACAGTATTATTGTAGTTGCAACGCAGGTTATAGAAGCCGGAATAGATATTGATATGGATATAGGATTTAAAGATATTTCCATTCCTGATGCAGATGAGCAGTTCTTGGGAAGAATAAACCGATCATGTAAAAAATCGGATAGTAAGGTATATTTTTTCAATTATGATAATACATCAATGATTTATAAGGGTGATTTACGTACTAATTACCCAATAACGGATGATATAATTACTGAAATGTTTAGGCAAAAGAATTTTGAAGGTATTTATTCAAAAGTACTTACAGATTTAAAAGATAAAACTGATCAACTCAATCGTTATAATATAAAAAACATAATAACAGCTTGTCTTAAAATGAAGTTTGATGAAATTGAAAAAGCAATGAGGCTTATTGATTCAAACATGCAGTTATTTATTGCACACAGAATTGTTGATGATAATAAAATTATTGATGGTAGAAAAGTATGGGAGAAGTTCAAAGACCTTTGTAAAAATAAGGAAATGACATATTCAGAAAAAAAAGTAAACATATCCTTATTAGCAGAAGAGATGTCGTATTTTACTTATAATGTTTACAACATAGATAATATGCAACTAAGATGTGATGAGGAATTTGCAGGTTATTACTATATCGAAGATGGAGAGCGGTTTATAAAAGATGGAAAATTTGATCGAGAAGCTTTTTCTACCTTTATGAGGGGGATATTTTGGTGATGTTGACAGGTACAGTTGTAAATTACTATTTCCATTGCAAAAGGCAATGCTGGCTTTTTTATAATAAAATAAATTTAGAAGATAATTCAGAGGATGTAAGAATAGGTAGAATTCTACATGAATTGAAGGATGATGGTCATAATGAATTAGCTATCGAAAATATTAAGTTGGATAAAATTACTTCTGAATATGTTATAGAAGTAAAAAAATCGGATGCTGATATACCGGCATCGATAGCACAACTTGAGTTTTACATGATGATTCTTGCTCAAAAAGGGATTATAAGAAAGGGTAGACTTGAGGTTATCGAAAAGAATAAACAAAATAAAAAAATGCATTATGTTGAGCTTGATGAAACAAAAAAAGAAGAACTGGCAACAAAATATAGAGAAACAGAAGAATTTTTAGAAAGCGAAACCCCACCTCAGGCTATTTATGAATCCAAATGCAAAAAGTGTGCTTATTATGAGTATTGTTTTATATAATATATGAAAATTATGGAAACTATAAAGGTACGAGGTTATATTAGAAATTGTGAGGTGTAGACATTGAAAGAGGAAACTAGATATATTTTTTCCAAAGGAGATCTTACTCGTAAAGATTTTTCCATACGATTTAAAAATAAAAATGGAAATGTTTATTTACCAATAAAAGACACAAAAGAACTTTATTGTTTTAATGAAGTAACATTAAGTACAAAATTCCTTGAGATGTTATCAAAATCCGGTGTAACAGTACATTTCTTTGGATATTATGAAAATTACATTGGAACATTTTATCCAAAGAATTATTTACTGAGTGGAAGGCTTACAGTTTCACAAGCAATAGCTTATAACGAAAAACGGATGGAAATTGCTAAAGCAATAGTAAGCGGAATAGCAGATAACATATATTTTATACTTTATCATTATTATAGACATGGAAAAACGGAATTGAAGCCTTTTATAGATTGGTTAGGAAAAGATGTACATATTTTAATAGACAAAATGCCTGATATTAAAAGATTATTAAGTGTTGAGGGAGAGATATGGGGTAGATTTTACGATACTTTTAAAATTATTCTTCCAGAAGATTTTGCGATGAATAAACGGGTTAAAAGGCCACCTGACAATCCAATTAATGCATTGGTTTCTTTTGGAAATTCCCTTCTTTATACCAAGACTGTTACACAGCTATACCATACTCATCTTAACCAAACAATATCTTTCTTGCATGAACCATCAGAAAGGAGGTTCTCTTTAAGCTTGGATTTATCAGAAGCTTTTAAACCTATTATTGTTTTTAGAACCATTTTCGACTGTGTTAATAATAGAAAACTAACTGTTGAAAAGCACTTTGATAAAAAGCTTAATTATGCTTTATTGAATGAGAATGGAAGAAAGATATTTATAAGTGAATTTGAGGATCGCATTAACCAAACATTTGAGCACCCTAAATTAAAGAGGCGGGTAACATATAAGCAGGCTATCCGATTAGATGCATATAAGCTTATAAAGTATATTATGGAGGGAAAAGAGTTTCAAGTGTTTAATATGGAGAAAAAATTATGAGTAAGAATATAAGTAAGGGAAAAAATTATAACTATGCAATTGTTTTTTATGATATAGGGGAAAAAAGAGTGCAAAAGGTATTTAAGATTTGTAAAAAGTATTTTAAGCATCATCAAAAATCAGTTTTCAGAGGTCATATTACCCCTTCAAATCTCATAGCATTTAAATCAGAATTGTTAAAAATAATTGATGAAGATTATGACTTTATAACAATAATACAAATGGTTAGTAAAGCTGATTTTAAGGAAGAAACACTAGGAAATGGAGGAGAAGATCCTGAAAGCATATTTATTTGACTTTTTCCAGGTGAAAGTATAAAATATTTATAAAAAAGAGCAACAACATAGCTTGGTTACAGGAAAGGATTGGAATCAATTTGTGATTAAGGCTTATTAATAAATATGCTTGGAAAAAAACCTGTGTAAGTAGTGAGAAACATGACAATTTTAGAATATATGCTATGTTGGAAGCTTGATTTTTCAATTGTTAAACCTACACATAAGATGTATTGAAATGCAGCATCTTCCTTTGTTAAATACTCGTGACGTATGTTAAACCTACACATAAGATGTATTGAAATTCAATACTAACGATAAAATTGTACAAGGCAAATACGGGTTAAACCTACACATAAGATGTATTGAAATAGTGCATTTGACGTAGGGCTATTACCCCAACTTTGGTTAAACCTACACATAAGATGTATTGAAATAATGCACTTGTGAGAGAAGCCACAAACAAAGGTATTGTTAAACCTACACATAAGATGTATTGAAATCTTCCTGGATACTGTAGGTTCTACAGAAGGCACCTAGTTAAACCTACACATAAGATGTATTGAAATGGCAGACTTCTTAACTCTCCTACATTTGGTAGGTATGTTAAACCTACACATAAGATGTATTGAAATTTACCCAGGTAGTCGAACATACTTACTTGTTCAACGTTAAACCTACACATAAGATGTATTGAAATTTTGAATCCCTCCTAATTAATAACATTAACTACATTGTTAAACCTACACATAAGATGTATTGAAATAATTAAACAAATTTGATAGCAGAGCATTAAAACAACGTTAAACCTACACATAAGATGTATTGAAATCATTGCACTGTTCCAAAGTTATCTGATTTGACTAAGGTTAAACCTACACATAAGATGTATTGAAATATATTGTCACCTTCCCAACTAAGTAATTCGTTTGGGTTAAACCTACACATAAGATGTATTGAAATGCCCAATGTATCACCTCCCTTATAGCCAATGAAATGTTAAACCTACACATAAGATGTATTGAAATATAACCTCCCATACCCAATCCATAAAAGCATCTGCGTTAAACCTACACATAAGATGTATTGAAATGTAGTGGATAACATGGCAAAAAACCCAATTGTAGAGTTAAACCTACACATAAGATGTATTGAAATTAGCAGAGGGAAAGACTGATGATGCCAACGCAAAGATGTTAAACCTACACATAAGATGTATTGAAATTTATAATTACCCTAACGGCATATATTTGACAACAGGGTTAAACCTACACATAAGATGTATTGAAATACAACACAAAATATTTATACACATATATTCAAAAAAGCGTTAAACCTACACATAAGATGTATTGAAATAACTCTTGTCTTTGCTTTTCTATGAGAATATGTATAGTTAAACCTACACATAAGATGTATTGAAATTAATGCCTTTCTAATACTACGTAAGAGTTTAGTAAAGTTAAACCTACACATAAGATGTATTGAAATATAGCTGGCACACCATTGCTACCACTGCCGGAAGCGTTAAACCTACACATAAGATGTATTGAAATGTTATAAAGTATGCTGAAAAGTTCGGGCATATAGAGTTAAACCTACACATAAGATGTATTGAAATCAAACACGGAGCATATCTAACACCTGCCAAAATAGAGTTAAACCTACACATAAGATGTATTGAAATTTCGATGAATTCTAATGCTTGCTGTGCGGCTTTCGTTAAACCTACACATAAGATGTATTGAAATTAACATGTGGTTTTGTAAGTAGCGTTATCGCCTAGAAGTTAAACCTACACATAAGATGTATTGAAATTCGAACAGCGAAAACAGCAGGCCGAGAATGTGAAGGTTAAACCTACACATAAGATGTATTGAAATGTAACAATGATACCTGAAATCTTGGCACTTGTAGAGTTAAACCTACACATAAGATGTATTGAAATCAACCAAGCTAAGTGGGGAGTTTGCGGCGTTTTGGGTTAAACCTACACATAAGATGTATTGAAATTGGCAAAACGTTCAGAGTGGCGTTTTTGGACGATTAGTTAAACCTACACATAAGATGTATTGAAATTTGATTTGAATAAATTGCCTGCAGAACCGGTACAGGGTTAAACCTACACATAAGATGTATTGAAATGAAACAACAAAACAAGCAGTAGGTAGTTTTGTGGACTGTTAAACCTACACATAAGATGTATTGAAATAAATCATTGTTGTAGAACCATATGTCAACCTCTCCAGTTAAACCTACACATAAGATGTATTGAAATGTTTTGTGTTCTATTTCACGCTGCTTTGCTTCTATCGTTAAACCTACACATAAGATGTATTGAAATTCTGAACCAGTTACGCTAACTTATCAGTTGGCAGAGCGTTAAACCTACACATAAGATGTATTGAAATTCTTCAGGAACAATCCAATCTCTGCTCCAAAATGTGTTAAACCTACACATAAGATGTATTGAAATTGTTGCGGAATAGAATTAACCATATAACAAAATAAAGTTAAACCTACACATAAGATGTATTGAAATATATTAAATTAATAAGCATAAATATAATATTAAGGAGGTTAAACCTACACATAAGATGTATTGAAATAGTATATTCTTCCTAATGTCCTCTGCCCATTTGACGTTAAACCTACACATAAGATGTATTGAAATCACTTAAACTTATCGGTAGGCTCATAGCCTCCCTGAAGTTAAACCTACACATAAGATGTATTGAAATATATTTGTTTGTCCTATAAAAAGTAAATCGAAGGAGTTAAACCTACACATAAGATGTATTGAAATAAAATACGTTAAGCAACATAGTTACCAGATTTATGTGTTAAACCTACACATAAGATGTATTGAAATGCAGAATTTACAGAACTATTGAACAGTGATGAGTGGGTTAAACCTACACATAAGATGTATTGAAATCATCAAGCCTAGAACGCAAAGGAAAGGGAAAAAGAGTTAAACCTACACATAAGATGTATTGAAATGAGCGTGACGAATATGGAGAACCTGTTGATACTTGGTTAAACCTACACATAAGATGTATTGAAATAAAAAAAGCCGTACATGCCAAACAGTTTAGGATGTAGTTAAACCTACACATAAGATGTATTGAAATGAAAACAACTACGGCATCTACTTGTATTCTAGTAGCGTTAAACCTACACATAAGATGTATTGAAATAGGAGAATTTAAGAGACATGTATTTATGTGAAACCAGTTAAACCTACACATAAGATGTATTGAAATGCATCTAGGTATTAAGGGTGTAATGGATTTGATGCCGTTAAACCTACACATAAGATGTATTGAAATACGTCAACTGGGGAGTAAAAGATATATTTGATGGGAGTTAAACCTACACATAAGATGTATTGAAATCAAATGAAGCCCTGGAGTACGCTATAAATTGGCGGTTAAACCTACACATAAGATGTATTGAAATTGAGCAGCATTATATCCGGCAAAAATACAACCTAAAAGTTAAACCTACACATAAGATGTATTGAAATATATACACATCCACTAATAATATCGGCATCAAAGCGTTAAACCTACACATAAGATGTATTGAAATTTTACATCTACTGCTTTAAGCGACAATGATATGGTGTTAAACCTACACATAAGATGTATTGAAATAGGAGTTAATATCAGTTACTAAAATAAATAAAGAAAGTTAAACCTACACATAAGATGTATTGAAATTTTGTAGTCGGGTTATTATCTCCTTCATTTCCTGCGTTAAACCTACACATAAGATGTATTGAAATATGCATGGGAAAGGCTGTAGTGATTGGTGGCGGAAGTTAAACCTACACATAAGATGTATTGAAATAAAAAATTGCCAATTATAATACATTGATTTAATACAGTTAAACCTACACATAAGATGTATTGAAATATGCATTATTAGCGAAATTAAAAGCAGCCAATTTGAGTTAAACCTACACATAAGATGTATTGAAATGACTGTAGAAAATTTAGACAGCACAAAAACATATTGTTAAACCTACACATAAGATGTATTGAAATGCTGGCCAATTGATAAGTTAGTGTAACTGGTTCAGAGTTAAACCTACACATAAGATGTATTGAAATTAAGAGAAGTTGTAACTATTCGTCTTCCTGGAGCAAGTTAAACCTACACATAAGATGTATTGAAATAAGGGCAATGGTGTAGTTGTTGCAATATTGGATACCGTTAAACCTACACATAAGATGTATTGAAATACGCCTACGGCAGCAGCCCTCGCTCGAATGCCTACAGTTAAACCTACACATAAGATGTATTGAAATGAGGGCTTGGCAATGGTACAATATTAAAGAGGAAGTGTTAAACCTACACATAAGATGTATTGAAATCTACAATACCCTTTAATGATTCATCCCATATTCGTGGTTAAACCTACACATAAGATGTATTGAAATAAAAAACAGCCTATAATATTTGATATAACAGATAAAGTTAAACCTACACATAAGATGTATTGAAATTTTAATGTAAAAAATCTGTTAAAAGCATATACACAGTTAAACCTACACATAAGATGTATTGAAATCTACCTATTGTTGTACCCAAATTTGCCATCCATACTGTTAAACCTACACATAAGATGTATTGAAATTTAGATGGTCTTAATGTCCACGGAGCCTTACTTGAGTTAAACCTACACATAAGATGTATTGAAATCAGCTGTCGTAATAGGTTGTTGTTTTAATTGTTGTGTTAAACCTACACATAAGATGTATTGAAATTCTTATGATTCTAGCACAGCGAAAACCTATACGTTGTTAAACCTACACATAAGATGTATTGAAATTCAAACTTTAAGTTATATTTTTTCTTAATTTCTTGGTTAAACCTACACATAAGATGTATTGA
>CAZEYH010000004.1:12280-23424 GCA_964515895.1 uncultured Clostridiaceae bacterium
TTAAGTTATATTTTTTCTTAATTTCTTGGTTAAACCTACACATAAGATGTATTGAGATATATCGAAAGCGAAACAGTGGGAGCGGCGGCCACGGAGTTAAACCTACACATAAGATGTATTGAAATATGAGTGCTTCGAGGGCCTCTGGCCGGGTTGCGAAAGTTAAACCTACACATAAGATGTATTGAAATGAAGAAATTATATAATACATTAATCAGCCTCCAAGTTGTTAAACCTACACATAAGATGTATTGAAATCAGGGTAAGGTACGGGTAGATTGGCAAGACGGGGAAAGTTAAACCTACACATAAGATGTATTGAAATTCAAACTTTAAGTTATATTTTTTCTTAATTTCTTGGTTAAACCTACACATAAGATGTATTGAAATATATCGAAAGCGAAACAGTGGGAGCGGCGGCCACGGAGTTAAACCTACACACAAGATGTATTGAAATAAGACAGAGTTCTGAACCCAGTGTAAGTATTTTCTGTTAAACCTACACATAAGATGTATTGAAATTCGCACGATTATATTGTTTATATGTATAATTATTGTAGTTAAACCTACACATAAGATGTATTGAAATAAGGGTTGTCCCTGGTAATTAGGTGTAAAGAAATTAGTTAAACCTACACATAAGATGTATTGAAATAGGTTTGCTCCTTTTTAAAACTTTCTACTGCATAAGTTGCGTAATCTTGCCTAGTTTGAGCCATCTGTCCGGTCAAATTAGGCCAACATTCCAGATAGCGTGAATCAGCTAGGATTTATTCTACTGTCCACTTGGCAATTAGCCTCTATCTCATGTTTTCAGGCATTAAGGGCATCATCCCCATATGGAATTAAAAATTGTACAAATTTATTTATTCAGCTTGTGATATATCAAACACATTCTTTTCCCGTAGTAGTTCTAAAAGTTCTAATATTTTGAATCTCATTTTATTCATAGTATAAAGGTTAAAACGAAACACTTCTCATTTTCTAGTTTATTAGGTATAATTGAAGCTAAGTATTAATAAAGCCCTGTAATTATAATGAATAGCAATACAATGGGACTTAGATAATATGTGTTTACTATAAAAAATAGACTGGAGGCATTAAAATGAGGTTGCAGTTTAACGGTACAGCAGCTGCTGAAGGGTTTCCGGCAGTATTTTGTGAGTGCAAGTATTGTCAAAAAGCAAGAGAACTAGGGGGAAAGAATGTACGTACAAGATCTTCCTGCCTTATAAATGAGGAACATCTTATAGATTTTCCACCTGATACATATATGCATACTCTTTATAGTGATTTAAGACTTTCAAAGGTTAAACATATTATTATTACACATTCTCATCAGGACCATTTCGCTCCGGATGATTTGTGTATGGTTTGTCCACCCTATGCATATCCAAAAGAAAACGAAGTAGTGTACGTTTACGGAAATGAAAAGGTGTATGAAAAATTTAAATTAGCAGGATGTGAGATTGGACGCTATAAGAAATATCTACAGTTTGTTCCTATTTACCTTGGTATACCATTTAAGGCAGGCGGCGCAGAAATAGTTCCTCTTCTGGCAGATCATGGTGATGGCAGTGAGATTTGCCATATATACGTTATTAAACTAAACAATAAGTATCTTTTGTATGGACATGATACAGGCTATTTTCCTGAAAAAACTTGGGAAGCTCTTAAAGATTTCAAGTTTGATGGTGTAATACTTGATTGTACTTGTGGGAAACTTGAATGTGAAAGAGGACATATGGGTATTTCAACTAATGTAAAAGTTAAGGAGCGTTTAATAAAACAAGGAAGTACGCATAATAAAACAACATTTATTGTAACACATTATTCTCACAATTGTGATCCGCTTTATGAGGATATGGTTAAGCTTGCTGAAGAAAACGGATTTATTGCAACCTTTGATGGGATGAAAATTGAAATATAGAAGTACTAGTTAAATTATAACTCATACCATTATAATTATTAACAAAAACATTAACGAAAATAGTTACGTATTATTTTTATTTGAATATAATTTTTACATCTTATATAACAGATAATTTTGCAGAAGAAGGTGTAGTTGTTGAAAAAAGGCTTTTTGCGAAGATTGAGAAAACATAAATGTAATAATTGTGATTTTGTTTATGGCTTAAAAAAGGGTATTCCTATTACTCTTGGATATATACCTGTGGCATTTACATTTGGACTAATAGCAGTTAAAGGCGGTATTCCTGTATGGATTGCTATTCTAATTTCTTTGACCAACCTAACATCTGCCGGACAATTTGCAGGTACAGGCTTAATAATATCCGGGGCGTCGCTTTTGGAAATATCTGCGACTACATTTGTAATTAATATAAGATATATGCTTATGTCATTATCTCTCTCTCAGAAAATTGTCGAAAGGATGCCTACTATTAAAAGAGGTATAATGGCCTTTGGAATTACAGATGAGGTATTTAGTGTTGCTTCGATGGAAGAAGGAGATATTTCATTTGCTTATATGATGGGGCTTATTATAGGTCCTTATTTTGGATGGGCACTGGGAACAGTACTAGGAGCATTAACCTGTTCTGTTTTACCGGAGCCTTTTCAAAATTCTATGGGCATTGCTCTTTATGCAATGTTTATAGCTCTTGTGGTACCTGCTGCTAAAAAATCCAGGGCTGCACTTATAGTAGCGGCAATTGCTATCCTTATAAATTCAATACTAACATGGGTTCCAAAAATTAATTCAATATCGGAAGGATGGGCTATTATCATTGCAACAATTACAGCATGTATCTTTGGCGCTATTCTTTTTCCAAGGGAGGAGGATGAAAAAGGTTGAATGACTTAACAAAAACAATAATTGCAGTAGTTTTAATGGCTATTGTTACTTATATTCCAAGAGCATTTCCGGTAGTATTTTTAAGAAAAAAATTAGAGTCAAGGTTTTTACGTTCTTTTTTATACTATGTGCCTTACGCTGTATTAGGTGCAATGATTTTTCCCAAAGTGATATATTCAACAGGAAATATATATTCAGCACTAGCCGGTATGGGTGTGGCTTTTATACTTGCATATTTTGAGCAAGGATTAATGAAGGTTGCCATTGGAGCAATCTTGACAGTGTATATTATTGGTTTGATTTTTTGATCACCCTGAATAAAGTTTGCTTCAACACAAAGTTTGCTCTAACTTTACTCCAATTTTAACCTAGGCTTTGATATTGTTCTTGTCAGTATTTATAGTTTTGCACTTTCCTCTGAAAGTACTGGAATAAGGCCTACCTATCAAAAATTATAAAAGGCTTTCAATTATAGTTCTAGATAAAAATTCCAGATAAAAGTTCTTGATAAAAAGTGCAAAACTATAAGTATTACTCTAATTAATATTACTCCAGTACCAAATCCCCAAAAAACTCAGATTTGTGGAAATCCGGAGATGATATTTTAATAGGGTTCCAACATCCATAATGGGGATATTTTGTTTCATCACCACATTTATAAAAGTTTCCTTCAAGCCTGTAACCCGACTTGATATTCAGCTTCCCAAAATACTTCTCGACAAATGTAAAGGGTATTGAATATTCTACGGTCCAAAATTTGCTGTTACAGCAGCTTTGTATAGCATTATTGTAACTATCTACTGTATCTTTGGTTACCGATGTTGAAATACCAAATACTTCAAAAGGATTGTTGAGTTTTATTCTTTCTCTATCATGCCTATCAACACCTAATCCAAGCAAAAGAGTACCTATCGCGTTCATTTCAAAATTAAAATACCTATTATCCTTATCAGGATTAGGCTTTATGAAAAACTCAACACAACTGTCTTTATATACATCTTCATCCATGTTGAAATATTTAATTGTTATTTCATCTTCATATGACTTGAAAAAAATGTGGAAATGGGTGTCAGTGTAAAACAATTTGGCTTTAGTTTCAGGCTTATAGTCATTATCTTCCCAAAGGAAGCAATCAATATTAATTTCTGGTACACCTTCCCAAACATAAGGGAGAGGATTTTTATTCAAGTCTATTTTTTTTATTTGGTATATTTTTTTTCCCGTACTCATAAGGGAACCTCCTTTTTATCCTTTTACAATTATCATATAATTACTTCCTTAAAAATACAAGATGTAGAAATTAACTAATCTAACTTTCAAATATTTTTCTAAAAAAAGCACGAAAATTAATGCATTTTCAAAATCTTTACAAAAAATTCCCCTTGTAATATGAAAAGTAATATGGTAAAATTACATGTCAAAGAAATCCTTGCTCTGTACTCTTGTTACAGGGCCGTTTAGTCCGGGAGGAGGTGAATATCGGAAATGGCGAGAGATTATGAAGCGCTTTATATAATTAATCCTCAGCTTGAAGAGGAAGAAATAAAAAATATTGTTGAGAAGTTTAGCAACCTTATTGAGACATCAGCACAATTAAAAACTACAGATGAATGGGGCAAGAGAAAACTAGCCTATATCGTTGATGATTTAAATGAAGGTTACTATGTATTTACAGAATTTAGCGCAGAACCGGATTTTCCGGAGGAACTTGAGAGAGTATTCAAAATTACTGATGGTATAATCAAGTATTTAATAATTAAACAAAATTAGGTTCCGGCAAAACTATATTCTAGTAAGTGAAAGATTAAATGAAAGATAGTAAGAAATTGTGACAAATTTTGTTGGTTTACTCATTGACTCAAAGTTAAAAAATGTATAGGGTGATATTTTATGAATAAGGCAATATTAATGGGAAGATTAACCAGGGATCCTGAGTTAAGGTACACAAGCAACACTAACACAGCTGTTTGCAATTATACGCTGGCAATAGATCGAAGATTTTCCAGACAAGGTGAAGAAAGACAGGCAGATTTTATACCTATTGTTGCTTGGGGAAAAACTGCAGAATTTTGCAGTAGATATTTTCAAAAGGGACAACAGGTAGCAGTAGTTGGAAGAATTCAGACTAGAACTTGGGATGATAATGAAGGTAAAAGGCATTATGTAACTGAAGTTATTGCCGATGAAGTATATTTTGCTGATAGCAAACGTGATAATAGCACGTCACGTCCTGAGGAAAATATGGTAGATGATAGTAATGAAAACATTGTTGGGACAGGTAAAGAGGATGGCTTCTATCAAATAGACGAAGATGATGAGTTGCCATTCTAGCAGCTTTAATTAAATAGGTATATCAACAAAGAGATAAATCAATCGATTAATCGATTGATCGATTCTGTATGGAGAAAGAAATTTTAAAAGAAGAATATTAATGAAATAAGGAAAGTCAAAAAACTGGATAAGAAACTTAAGTGTGAGCAGAGACGCTTATCTGGGAAATATGAAAATAAGAAGAAAGGAGATGCCACGAATTCTGCAAAAAATATAGATAAGTAAGTATTTAAAGTCCGGAAACTTCATCTAATCAGTGGGGAATTTATGACTGTGGAGCGTTAAACCAACTGTATTAGGATTATTCGTGGTAGAACACAATGAATCAGTAATTTTCTGGATATGAATTTGATGTATACAATTGTCTATATTTTCAGTGGCAGTTTTAATAGAATATGTCTGGTCAAAGAAGAGAAAGAAGTGGTGGAAGGGACAATTATGATAGATCCGATTCCAAAGGCGGTTTCAGGATGAGGAGACAGAGAAGAAAAGTATGTGTTTTTTGTTCTGAAAAGACTGCTGATATAGATTATAAAGATGTTACAAGGTTAAAGAAGTTCATTTCTGAAAGGGGTAAAATCCTTCCTAGAAGAATTTCTGGAAATTGTGCAAAACATCAACGCCAATTGACTAGAGAGATAAAACGCGCAAGGCATATTGCATTATTACCATATATATCTGATTAATTTAATGGTTAATATGCGACAGAATAAAATAATAAGCCGGTATTATACTTAATAATAGATTATAAAAGAATTACCGGCTTGTTTTATCTAAAGATGGCAATAAGGATATGAATAATGAGGTGAGATGAGTAAGGTATGGTAAGGATAGGATTTTTAGGACCTAAGGGGACATTCTCACAGGAAGCAGTAAAAGAGTATCTTAAGATTAAATGCCTACACCGTGAAAGTTCCCGAAACTATGAAAACTATAAGGGATATGAAGAGTATGGTGGAATTAAACAATTTTTGGAGTGTGATTATACTACAATACGCGATATCCTTTTTGCTGTAGAGAATGATGAGATAAATGAGGCATTAGTACCTGTAGAAAATTCCTTAGAAGGTGCTGTAAATGAAACTTTAGATATGATAGCAACAGAAGTGAATTTAAAGATTAAAGCGGAAATTATAATTGGAATCAGGCAGAACCTTTTAATTAAGCAAGGAAGTCACAAAGAAAATATTAAACATATAATTTCCCATCCTCAACCTATTGGACAATGTAGAAAGTATATCTCTACTAATTTTCCGGAAGCAGAAATCAAACTGGTATATAGTACTGCAGGAGCTGCAGAGATGGTAGCTTCAGGGAAAGGTAACTCTGCTGCTATAGGTTCGGCAATTGCTGCTGATGTTCATAACTTGGAAATATTTGCAAAAGACATCCAAGATGGAGATAATAATTTTACAAGGTTTGCAGTTGTTTCTAAAGATGATAGCTGCCGTACAGGGTTTGATAAAACATCAGTAGTATTTTCTACTGAAGATAAACCGGGAAGCTTATATAGGATACTTGATATTTTTAACTTATGGGATATAAATATGACTAGAATTGAGTCCAGGCCGGCAAAAAAGCAGCTTGGGAATTATATATTCTTTGTTGATATAGAGGGACATAGAGATGATGATGACGTTCGAGATGCCTTAACCATGGTAAAGAGAAAAACAACATTTTATAAATTTTTGGGCTCCTATCCAAGACATAAGCCTTTAGCATAGACCGATAATCAAGACCGATAATATTGACTTCATAAACTGGGATACAGATTTCGCAGACCGATAATAAAGACTTATGGTATAGATTCATAATATAGGCCTTAATGATATAGGGCATAATACAGAGCAGGCCTGTAGTACTGTTAATATACAAATTATATTTTATGCCGATGTACAGCGGCGGAATGGCGGGTTAGTATGGGTTTATATGATAAGGAAATTGATATAACTAGGAATATTAAGGTGATAGAATGGCTAAAAAGCGAGATTTTAACAGATATTGCCAACTTATTCAGAACTTTAGTCAACGGTGCTACGGAAGAGCTACACGGATATCTCTCCGAAACATTATCGAATATAATACTAATATGCTACTTGCTAGGAAGACGACTAGGTATAAGCTATAATGCTATAGAAATGAAAATACAGAATAAAATTAGGCTTGGCTTGATAGAGGATAGTAATATAGAAAAGTATTATGGCGACCTATCAGAATTGGCAAAGCATCTTAATAGTTCAAGGACAAAATAAAGAGCCAAATAAAGAGTCAAATAAAGAGTCAAATGAAATAACTCTGGGAGAGGAGTTTAAGGATAGTTTAAATGGAAAACAAAAAGAAATATTCACTTATATTTACACCAAGGACAAGCTCTTATCACTGGATAATTCTAATACTGCTTATAGTAATAACATGGCTGAATTGGCATATAGCTATACCGGGTTATTTTTTGCTTATGTTCCTAATAATATATAATCTTAGGAATAATTATAGAAGGCAAAGAGATATAACAAAGTATATAGAAAATCTTACCTTTAACATAGATTCAGCATCAAAAGATACTTTACTAAACTTTCCTATGCCTCTTGTTGTGATTGAACTTGATGGTACTATAATCTGGTACAATCAGAAATTTAGAAGAATTTTTAATGGAGAGCAACTATTGGAAAATACCATCAGTTCATTTGTTGAAGAACTTCACCCCTACAACCTCTTGAATGAACAGACTAATATATTAAAAGAAATAAAAATCAATGAAACCTATTATAGAGTATTGGGGAATTTTATTGAGATAAAAGAAAGAGCCGATGTTACAAATTATATACTTCTTCTATATTTTTTGGACAATACGGAAAATGTAGAGATTAAAACGAGATATAATGAAGAAAAGATTATTACCGGTATTATTGTCATAGATAATTATGATGAACTTATGCAAAGTATGGAAGATTCTGCACGCCCTCAGATGCTTGCCGAAATTGACAAAAAAATTGTGCAGTGGATGAGCTTTACTTCAGGTATTTTAAAGAAATTTGAAAGAGATAAATATTTATTTCTATTTGAATTCAAATACTTAAAAGAGTTGGAAGATAAAAAGTTTGAGGTTATAGATGATGTAAAAGAAATAAATGTAGGGAATAAAATCCCTGTAACTCTTAGCATAGGATTAGGTATGAATAATGGCAACCTATCCCAAAATCTAGCTGCAGCAAGTGCTTCTATAGATTTAGCCCTTGGGAGAGGTGGGGATCAGGTTGTTGTTAATAATAATAATAGTTTCAGGTTTTTTGGCGGAAGGACAAGAGAACTTGAAAAACATACTCGGGTTAAAGCAAGAGTTATATCCTATGCTTTAAGGGAATTAATAGATCAGTGTTCTCAGGTTATGATTATGGGTCATGAGAACCCGGATGTGGATGCTTTGGGGGCTGCACTGGGCATATATAGGATTGCTAAAGGAAGTGGCAAAAATGCCCATATTATTTTAAGCCAGTCTAATCCTGCTATTGAAAGTATATTGTCAAGGCTAAATAAAATTCAGGAGTATAAAGACGAGTATAAAGATGAGTATAAAAATTTGTTCTTGGGAAGAAATGCAGCTATTGATATGATTAACAGCAAAACTCTGCTAATCATCGTAGATACTTATAGAGCAAAGTATACCGAATGCCCTGAACTTGTAAATCGCACTAATTTAGTAGTGGTTATTGATCATCACAGGAGAGGCACAGATTATATACAAGATGCAGCTCTTGTTTATCAAGAGATTTACGCATCATCTACATGTGAGCTTGTTACAGAAATAATTCAATATTTAGATGACAAGATCAAATTGAAACCAATTGAGGCTGAAGCTTTATATGCAGGTATAGTAATGGATACCAAATGGTTTACTTTTAAAACCGGAGTTAGAACCTTTGAAGCTGCTTCTTATTTGAAAAAACAAGGGGTTGATCCCTTATCTGTAAAGCAGTTGTTTCAAAATGATTTATCTACCTTTTTAAACATATCTGCAGTTGTAAGGGATGCTGAAATAATGGAAAACAATATTGCAATATCTTTATGTCCGCCAAATATAAAGAATGCTTTGCTTACAGCCGCTAAAGCAGCAGATGAGCTATTAAATCTTTCAGGTATAATAGCTGCTTTTGTACTTTGTCCTGTAAATAATGATGTTTCAATAAGTGGCCGATCCTTAAGTGATTTAAATGTTCAGGTTATTCTTGAAAAATTAGGCGGTGGTGGACACCAGACTGTAGCAGGAGCACAGCTTAAGGATATATCTGTTGATGAAGCCAAAGAAAAGTTAAAATGTGCTATAATAGAATATATAGATGAAACAGATAAAAATGAACAAAAGGATTGAAAAAAACAATAAGAATGAGCAAGAACGAGCAAAAGGATTAACATGGATAAAAAAGTAATAAATATAAATTTATAACGCAAACTAGCAAGAACAAAGAAATCGATAAAATTAATCAAAAGGAAAATAATCAAAGAAAAGAATAAAAAGGAAAGAGGATGATTACATAATGAAAGTTATTTTAAAACAGGATGTAAAAAACCTAGGAGAAAAAAATAGCGTAGTTGAAGTAAAAGATGGCTATGCAAGAAATTACTTGCTGCCAAAAGGTCTTGCCGTTGAGGCTAATGAAGCAAATTTAAATATTGTTAAAAATAAGAAGGAAGCAGAAAAAGTTAGAAAAGATAAAGAACTGGATAACGCAAAGGATTTAGCTGCAAAACTTGATGATACTGTTATTACAATAAAAACCAAAGCAGGAGAAAGTGGCAAGCTGTTTGGTTCTATTACTTCTATGGATATTGCCGAGAATATCAAACAGAATGTGGGTATAGATATCGATAAAAAGAAAATTAATATGCCAGAAGCTATAAAAAATTTGGGAGAGTATGAAGTTGAAGTTAGGCTTTATACCGGAGTAAATGCTTTGGTGAAAGTCAATGTAGTTGAGGAATGAAGCAGGGAATGGGAATAGAGAATAGAGAACGGAAGACAAAGAAAAGAGAACAGAGAAGAGAAGGCAGAAGAGAGAGTGTGAGAAACAGAAAACGGGTTATATGAAACGGAAAATGAACGACATAAAGCAAGGAATGGATTATATGAAAGAGAGAATAGTGAATAAAGAATGGAGAATGAGGGACTAGGAAATGGCAACTGAGTTGAACATATTAGGTAGAATACCTCCACAGAATATTGAAGCGGAACAATCGGTTCTAGGTTCTATGCTTCTAGATAAAGAAGCTATATCTGTTGCTGCGGAAATACTGAAAGATGATGATTTTTACAGAGAAGATCATGGAGAAATATATGAAGCCATAATGGATCTGTTTAATAAAGCAGAGCCGGTGGACATAATAACAGTTACTGAACAATTGAAATCAAGAGGTACATTGGATAAAGTAGGTGGTTTGGAATATATAACCAATTTGGCTACTTCAGTACCTACAACCGCTAATATAAAGCATTATGCTAATATTGTGGAGGAAAAATCGATTTTAAGAAAATTAATAAGAGCTTCCTCTGAAATAATTGACATGAGTTATGAAGCTTCTGATGAGGTTTCTATGATATTGGATAGTGCAGAGAGAAGCATTTTCGATATCTTACAGAAACGAGGGTCCAAAGGATTTTATCATGTAAAGGAAATATTAATAGATGCTTTTAATCGTTTAGAAGAACTTTATAATAATAAAGAATTTATTACTGGTGTGCCTTCAGGCTTTATAGATTTGGATTATAAAACTTCAGGTTTTCAGGATTCGGATTTAATACTAATAGCTGCCAGACCATCTATGGGAAAAACTGCGTTTGCTCTTAATATTGCCCAGTATGCTGCTATCTATAAGAAGATCCCAGTTGCTGTTTTTAGTTTAGAAATGTCAAGAGAGCAGTTGGTTAACAGGGTATTGTGCAGTGAAGCTTTAATTGACAGCCAGAAAATGAGGACCGGAAACTTGGATGATGAAGATTGGGATA
>CAZEYH010000005.1:0-23297 GCA_964515895.1 uncultured Clostridiaceae bacterium
AAATGAATAAATATCAAATATTTATAAATACTAATATTAAGCCAAATAGAAAGGACGTGGTTAAATAAATGGATAACCAATATGAACATGCAGGAACAGAAACCTTCAACATAACACATTTTTTAATCCGGTTGGTTGTAGGAGCCATTGTATTGGCTATTACAGCAGCCCTTACTCCAGGTTTTACTATTAATGGTATATGGCCTCTTTTACTGGGTGCTGTTATACTAGCCGCTCTTGATTATGTTGCACTAAAACTTTTAGGTGTAAATGCAACACCTTTTGGGAGAGGATTAACAGGTTTTATTCTTGCAGCAGTAATAATTTACGTAACCCAGTTTTTTGTATCAGGATTTAGCGTAACTTGGTGGGGTGCAATAATAGGAGCTTTAGTGTATGGATTGGTAGACTTGGTAATACCGGGGAAAGCTATGTAAGTTAAAATTAAGACCGCCCTGAAATTACAATTGGGCGGCCTTTTCATTTTTAATTCCCTGTAGGGTTAATCTTGTCATAAGAAGCCATCTTGATATAGTATTTAATGTATTTTTGTTAAACTTCCTATTAACAAGTCTATCTATTTGTTTTCCATAGCCATTTCTACATCCAATGCTCGAGGAAAGTCAAATTTCTGCGGTGGGAAAAATTCATCAACCGGAAATTCTATAGTTTCAAACAGGTCACAGGGGTTTTCTTCTGTTGCTGCAACACATTCTTTCTTGGGAACACAGAAATTAAATGCAGGAATAAGCAATTGGACATTTCTTACAAGCTTTATAATAGAAAACAATCCTATTGTCACTACAACCCTGCGAGTCGGGAAGCCTCTATCAGCTTCTTCTGCTTCAAAGATATCATCTTCTTCAAAAATGTCTGCCTCAAGAGATTCTACAACTCCTCTAGGAAGTTGGTCTATACAGCAAGTATCTTCAAAGCACTTATCCATTAAGTCCTGTATCTTAGCACCTAAACATATAGGTTCAGCAACTTCAACCTTTGATACCGGTAGATTATCCTGTTGTAACGAAGATTTAATAGGTGTATCCATTCCATGTTCTACAAAATGAGATTTAAATATTTTTACATTTCCTTCTGAACCAAAAAGCAAAACTTTTTTGTCAAACATAACAATTCCATTTACAGGAACAACTTTTACCCCACACCTCTTTTTAGGTACAAAGAAATCAAGGGTAACTTTGATAAAAAACTTTACATCGACACTAAAAAATCCTCGTTTAAATGGAACAGGTTCTACATCCATATATACATCAATTACTTCAGATCTTCTGCATTTTACATTTATTGCTTTATTGATTAGCTTTTGTATACATCCATGATGATGAAATATTACCTTTGCATCTTCAATACAATCTTTCTCTTTACAAGAATCATATACTTTCTCCACTTGTATGCAAACGGCTTCTTTAACTTTGGCTATATCCTTTTCACATAATAATCCGGTAACTACTCTTTCATTGTCATTATCCATAGATATATCCTCCTTTATTCGAAATATGTTATATTCTTCTCCTCTCATTTTCATAATATGTTTATCTTTAATTTTGGTGATTATTTTGTTAACAAGATTTTATACATGGTTTTATCTAAAGGAACATTTTTTCATATGTATATGGCATATATATAAATTAGAGGTAAGAGGTGAGGAGTGAGAGGTTAGAGATTTGGGATGGATGGCCAGAGATTAGGACTGGGAAACGGGAAGTAAGAGTTTAGAGGTTGGAGCCTAGTAATTAGTAGTTAAGGTGAGAGGTTAAAGGTTAGAAGCTAGCAAAAGTCTAAATGAATCCAAGTTCCAATCCTCTATATCTATTTATTAACATAAAAAGGATGATGCAATTTGTATAGCTTTAATAATAAGCAATACGTATTCAAGCAGCTTTCAGGTAAACTATGGAATATATATTACGATGCAAAACTTGGCATATGTTATAGTACTTTAACAAAAAGAAATACCTGGACTGAGCCTATACCAATAGAGAGAAAAGCATACCAATATTTCTACACTGATATGGATGATAACGAGTGCTTTCATTTAATTTACCAGGACTTGCATGGAAATATATTTTACTCTAAACTTGATAATGGCTTGATAACAACATTACCAATACTAAATAGCAAATCTCCATCACTATATAATAAGCATTTATATTTAATTCCCGTACAAAACAATATACATTTTCTATATATTTTACTATACAATAATAATATACTTCTAACTCACCAAATACTGGTAAATGGAAGTGTCGGAAGTCCAAAAGTAATAGATTATGTATACAAGAACAATTTGCCATACTCAACTGTATTGGATAAATCTGGTGATATATACGCTTTTTATCAATCCGCTAATAGTACACCTATGCAGTTCGGTTATAGGATTTTTTCGTCAACAAAAAACCTCTGGAGTGACTTTTTGTCAATTACCTCCCCGGGAACTAATTGCGATTTTCCTTCAATTATAGTTGATAATTCAAATGTAATGCATATTTGTTTTCAGAAACAAAGCATAGGTCAGTATGAATTGGTATATAAGCAAAAAATGCCTGAGAAAATCTTATGGTCTGATGAAACTGTAATACATTCTTCTATATATCCTTTTGAAAATTCATCAATTATTTCTATCGATGATAAAATTTTTATTTACTGGGTTAGAAATGATATTATTTATTATAGTTTTTCGAAGAATAAAGGGATTTCATGGAGTAAGCCCTCAAGATATAATTTCCCTGTCGGACGAAACCTTCTCTGTCTTTCATATAAAACAAACATTCCTTATGAACTAAACAGAATTGCACTAAAGGATATCCCCGGCAGTTTTATTAATGGAGTAAGATTGGCATTTTATCAAGACTTTTTAGGCAGTGGTAATGCCGGCTTAACACAGGAAAACTTAAAAAACATGATTGTTGATTCGTTAAAATATATGAAAGACAGTGTTGATAAGTTCTCTGAAGAAATAGAGGATTTGGGAAACCGGATTGAAGGCCTTACATTATTTCAAAAAAACATTATAAGAGAAATTGATAAACACTCAATAAGACTAAACCTATTGGAAAATGAATTAAAGGAAATTAAATCATTTGCTGGAAATTCAACGGAATTAAAAATTTCCACAAGATTTACAAAAGAAGATGCACCGGAAAAGAAAGATAGCTCATATAATAACAGTATGATGGATAAAAATATATGCACTAGAAAATTCAATAAATTAAAAAAGTTTACAAAGAAACCTTCTCTGTAAACTCTTAATGTAAGCTCTTAATATTTGGGTTACAGGAAAAGCCCACCCAAAGAAGCAGGCCTTTCCTGTTATTATAAACCCCAAAATGGCGTTCCCCTACATTTTGACACCTAGCCTTTGCTAGGTGGGTGTCCTACTAAAGGCTTCAACCTTCCCCAGCCGTTGCACCCGGCTGACACCAGATGTCGGAATTAAGTTGGGGCCTGGCATCCACCAATAAACACGGACTCCCGTATTAACGATGTAGGTTCAAAATAATAGGTTTATCCGCTCATTTCAGGACTTAGTTTTGTCACTATTAGCAGATAATCTTTTCTACTGCTTTCATATTAATTATATCATCATTTTTCTATGTTGCAAGTTTATTATACCACCCATTCTTATGCTTAACAAGATATTTTACAGCTAATTATCTTTCACAAACACTGTATTTTGCAATTATCCTCTAGAATACTCAACGAATCAAAAATATTGACAAATAAATTTATAAAACCCTTATAAATAGACAGCCAACAGAATTTATACCACATATTTCCACATGCCTTATCTAATTCTCTCATAAATATTTTTAGTAGGTAAAGGTATAATCTTATATATTTCTCTAATATATATTTTGTTTTCTAATCCTTCGTTAATAATTAAATCCTGATACTCAAAAGGTAACTTTATACAATAACTACAACCGCTTTTTGCAAGTCTACATGGCGTCGATACCACTTCAACATTATATCCCTTGTTATTCATAATTTCACCGAGCCTGTATGCGTAATTACCGGAATCGACCATTGCTAAACAGTACATCCTATTACCCCCCTTACAATTATTGACGGTTTAACCTGGTAATTTAAACCGGATACACTTCATCTTATCAATCAATACTTCGATAATAATTCTTAATTATAATATTCATCAATAAGATAATTTGGTCACTTTTAGGAAATACATACTTAAGATTACCCTACACCTATTCTATTCTCTCTTGCATAATAAAATAGATACTGTTGAGCAAAGCCTGTAAGGGGACCAAAATAGTTTCTGGCGAATTCCTGAATTTCTTTTAGTGAAGCTTCACGGCGAAAATATAATTCCTCCATAACTCTTTTTACCCATACATCAGTTGGAAACACATCATATTTTGTTCCACTGTAAAGCAATGTGCAATCTGCTACTTTAGGGCCTACACCGGGAAGTTTTTTAAGTATATCTCTAGCTTCATCCGTATTAATTATATAAATATCAGAAAGATTAACCTTTCCATTTTTGACCATTTCTGATGTTCCTTTAATATATTTACACCTAAATCCTCCCCCACATATTTGGAGAGTTTCAACACTTTCATTTGCAAGGCTGTCAATGTCAGGGAAAGTATAATAACCTTTTCCATCGAAAAATATCTCCTTACCAAAACTTTTAGATAGAGATGAAACTGCTCTCATTATCATAGGTATTCTATTATTAGCTGATATAATAAAAGATATTAGGGTTTCCCATAGTTCCTGATGTAACAGGCGTATGCCGTATCCGAATTCAATAGCCTTTTTCATTATATTATCTTTATTAGAAAGAATTTTTTTAATTTCTAAATAATCTCTACCAAGGTCAAAATAATGGTACCATAAATCTATAAAATCATTAATAGAAGAGTTGGTTATTATCAATACTTCTTCGATATAATCAACATTAACTACCCTATCTCTTACCACCCCGGTGTAACTTCCATCCTTTTCTCTAAGCCACCTAAAACACTGCCCACATTCAAATATATGAACCGGATTAAAGTCTTTTATATTTTTGATAATAGTTTTATTACCTTCCTGTCGAATATCATATCCTTTGTAATCCAAATAATCATCCCCCTAGTACCAATTTTAAATACCCACTTATTTTAGAGCACATTTCAGACGCATTTTCTTCCACCCTATATATTACCCGCTTTTTCTGTTATAATTATAGTATATAATAAAAATTTTAAGTGGGGTAGATTTTTGATGAAAGAACAAATTTATACAATACCTGTTATGGATGCATTTAGAGAAGAAAGCGAGTGTCCTATGTGTGTGCTGGAAAAAAAGTTAGAAGACCAATATGTTGAGTACTTCCTTGGTCCTTCTCTCATGGAGCCTGATTGCCGAATAGAAACAAATGAAAAAGGTTTTTGTAGAAGACATTTTGAACTTCTTTACAATAGGCAGGAAAATAGGCTTGGCCTTGGGTTGATTATTGATACCCATTTATGTGAGCAGAATAAAAAACTACAAAAAAGATATAGAAAAAAATCAAAATCTATTCAGAAAAACGTCAATATTTCACTGGCTAAAAGCATTTCCAACAGGTTTGCTTCAAAAAAGACACCAACTGAAGCATATGTTGATGAGCTAATAGAACAACTTACAGCTTTGGAAAATAAATGTATGATTTGTAGCAAGATGGAATTTACAATGGACAGATATCTTGATGTAATTTTTTACTTGTGGGTAAAAGAGAAAGAATTTCAAGATTTGTTTAACAGTAAAAAAGGGTTCTGCCTAAAGCACTTTAAGCAGCTTCTAGAGGGAACAAAAAAATACTTAAATTCTAGATACTTACCTACTTTTATCGATAATTTGCTTAAATTACAACTAGAAAATTTGGAAAGAATACAAAAGGAAGTTAATTGGTTTACAGAAAAGTTTGACTATCGTAATGCCGATGCACCTTGGGGAAATTCCAAGGATGCTGTGCCTAGAAGTATACAAAAAATTGTTGGGTATTGCAACCTTAAATAGCAATTATACTTTATAGTAAGATGGCATTTAATCTTATGTCAAGCAAACATATTTATTGTAAGATTTCCTAATGGATGACCAGATTTTTGGCATAAAGGTTAAGAGTCTTTATATTAAGCCCTGTTAGTCTTTCTATCTCAATTCTAACCTTTTTTTGGATATTTTCCAGTAAAGGCCTTATAGGGTAGCCATATATAAGAGTTAGATCAATATCTATAATAATCCCTTCCGGATCATTTTCCAACTTGAATCTGGAAATCCTACTTACTCCCTTAATATCTGATATTACATGTTCTGCTATCTGATATATAGTATAATCTGATATTATGTATTTTCCCATATAGCTAAAGGTTGGCCTTACTATGGATTTTTCAGCAACAAGCTGCAATCTACCTTTACCTTTCCTCCTAAATATCTGTAAAGGGTCAAGGAAGTAACCCGAAAAATCTTTTTTTATTTCAAATGTTGGTACCGGAATGACATGCTTACCTTGCTCCTTCCTTACAGAAAGAGCTTGGTTAATTTCTAAATCATTAGCAATCTCATGAATATGTATCTTTTCCGAAATTTCCGGTAAGCCAAGATTTTCTACTATTTTTTCCACCATTCCTTCCGAAGTACCCAATATTAATATAGATTCAGGTTTATGAAGCTCTATAGCCTTTTTTACTTCTTCAACATGTTTATCATAAATAAACAAAGCTCTTTTAATAGAACCAATCCTTGTACTTTCCTTTTTTGCAGAAACACCTGCAACTATTCTATTGCCTTTTATTAAAAGACCATCATCAATTATATAGTCAATTCCTCTACTTATGGCAACTGATAATGCTCTATGACTCTTTCCTGTGCCACTAGGTCCAATAAATCCCACAACTCTCAACCAAATACCTCCAAAACCATATTTATATGTACAAATACATATAAATGTTAATATATATTAATGATTCTAACATATATACATATAAATTCATAGATATTTTTTTATGTTGTGGTGCATATTCTGTGTATGATGCAGAATGTGGCATTGTTCGATTATCCAAGTATATAATTCCAAGTTATTTGCAAATTCCCATATTAAACAAAGCTTAAAGATTGTTGTGTTTAGATAACATTAGTTCTCTCTTTTTATGATATTATCTGTTTTACAAAGTCTACAACCTTTGCATATAATTACATTCCCATGGAAAACACTTTTTATAGTTTCCAGAAGTTCTTTATTCCTAAAATTTCCTATACTATGAATTGTTACTTTTCTAGGTGCTAGTGTTATAAGTGAGCTTACAAGTAAATCATCATAGTTTATTTCTCCCTGGGAAATCTCATTCATGTACTCCTTTATACATTCATTTGTAATCTCGCGCCTTTTCTCATCCAACAGTGTGTAGTGGCTATCATCATCTACAACAATATGAATGTTATGGAATTTAGGTTCCTGGATATCTACAAAATATTTCAATAATCTTATGAACTCTCGGTATTCTTTTTCCATTATGAAATTGTCAACAGCTTTTTCTACAACTTCTTCCAGATCTTTAATATAATCCTTAAGCCTGAAATTTATAAATCCATCTAAAATAATACTATTTGAACTATCAAAATAATCCATCAGCTTTTTAACAATAATATTGCGTCTGCGGATTTGCAATAGAGTGTTCAAAAAGCTTTTATCTTCATTTCTAATAACACGAAAGGCAGCTCCTAAAATATCTTTCCTCTCAGCTTGACTGAAATAAAAATAATTCGTATTCACTATCCTTCTAGTAATTTTCTCCTCATAGCTTCTCATTATAAAATCTGCAAGAGCATTTGACACATTTAACATTAGAGCTCTATAAGCTTGCTTAGATAGCTTTTTCCCCTGAATTTGATCTTTATTATCATTTATTTTACATACAATTGATTCAGTTCCATTTATATTTACCCTATCTATCGAATAATCTATATCATCATTTTTTAATTGCTGAAGTTCATTTACTATAAACTCCCATACATCATTAGCGCATTTATTATTAGCTCCAATGGTGAGAAACTGCATCAACTTCACTTCCCTTCAAGTGTAGTATATGTCTTCATAATTTGTTGTATGCAGTATATTGTCTATGCAATTTTTACCATGTTTTATACCAATCTTATAATATTATATGTTTTTAGAAAGCGTAAGTTACTATATTACTACCATTTTATATTCTAATTAAACTTATGTTCTAACTAAATTTTAATTACCATTTTAAACAACTGTTTCTTTGCTTATGTTATCGCTAATAATATGCACAATTTGATAGGGTTATTCATAATATATTAGTGAAATAATAATTGTTAACTTTCGCAGTATTTTAAATAATATAAAACTAACTACCAGTCACCGCAGAGTCTGGTGGTTATTTATATAAACCGCGCCTTTACAAAGTGAAGGCGCGGCAGTTTTTAAAATATAACGAACAAGAAAATTCA
Source organism: uncultured Clostridiaceae bacterium (assembly GCA_964515895.1). Lineage (GTDB taxonomy): Bacteria > Bacillota > Clostridia > Acetivibrionales > DUMC01 > CAZEYH01. The sequence goes on from CAZEYH010000005.1 coordinate 8,479, forward strand.
CATCAATGCTTAAGTTATGAACGAAATGAATTTTCTTGTTCGCTTAATAATTTTATACAATTTTACATAATTTTTTATGAATTTTTTAAACATATCGTGGAAATACTTAAGATAAAAATAGCAAAGGAGATGTTAATATGAACAAAACACCATTAGATAGACTTGCCCTTATACTTGTAATAGTAGGTGCACTAAATTGGTTGCTTGTTGGTCTTTTCAGTTATGATCTTGTAGCAGCAATTTTTGGTAGCAATACAACATTTATAAGCAGAGTCATTTATTCACTTATAGGACTTGCAGGTCTATATAGCATAAGTCTTCTATTTAGAGAGCCGGAACCTGCTAGAGAATAGTTACCATTATTTTGCTAAAATTTTCATTGCAGAAAATTGAAGAAATAAAACAGTTAACAATAATTCCCGTAATAAAATTTAAAAAACTGCAAATCATAAGAATACGCTATGATAAATAGCACAAAAAAATTAAGGAGGTTATATTAATGGCTAACAGAAGCAAAACTGCATTTGAAAACATGAAGTATGAAATAGCAAACCAAGTTGGTGTAAACTTAAAGCAAGGTTACAATGGAGACCTGACATCAAGAGATGCCGGTAAAATTGGCGGAAATATTGTAAAGAAAGTATTCGAAGCATATACCGGGACCAATTACAATATCAACAAGCAGTAATAAAGTACAAGAAAGTTTTTAAAAGGGGCATCTTCAAATTTATCCGGAATATTCTCCGAAAAACCCTTTTAAGTTAATTGAATATTTGTTGTTATGTGAATTGTCAGTTCCGGTCCAAGCAGCTTAAAACTTTAAGCTAATTAGTTGCTTGACAAAATATGGTAAAAGGTTATTAGTTATCTAAGTTGTCAAGGGGACGTTTTATTTGCCACAGCTAAGTTGGCAAACAAAATGTCCCCTTGACATTTATACTATATTGTTTCTAATCTACTCATTATACTCCCAATTATGATACACATTTTGCACATCGTCTAAATCTTCAAGGTTATCTATAAGCTTATTCATCTGTTCAATGTGTTTAGGGTCAGTGAGTTCTGTAGTAGTCTGTGGTACCATTTCAACATCAGCTTCTATGAATTCATAACCTTTTTTCTCTAATGCTTCTCTTATAACAGTAAACCCGCCAGGTTCAGTTAATATTTCAAAGTATTCATCTTGAGCATCAAAATCTTCAGCACCAGCCTCAATAACTTCCATCATAAGTGTATCTTCATCAATATCTTCTTTCCTTTCAATCAACATAACTCCTTTTTTATCAAACATAAAAGATACACAGCCTGTCTGACCAAGATTTCCTCCAAATTTATCGAAATGATGTCTTACATCCCCTGCTGTTCTGTTGCGATTATCTGTCAATGCCTCCACTATAATAGCAACCCCACCAGGTCCATAGCCTTCATAAGATATCTCTTCAAAATTATCTCCGTCCAGATCTCCGGATGCCTTTTTTATACTTCTCAGAATATTATCATTGGGCATATTTGCAGCTTTTGCCTTTGCAATAGCGTCCTTTAATTTGTTATTAGATTCAGGATCAGGTCCACCTTCTTTAACGGCAATAGCCAGTTCTCTGCCTAGCTTTGTAAATATTTTACCCTTCTTCGCATCACTTTTTTCTTTTCTATGTTTAATATTGGACCATTTGGAATGTCCAGCCATTTTAACACCTCCAGTTGGAAATTACTCAGCAAACTATTTAAGTTTTGCAAGATTTATTATATCACACAACAGCTTCATTTTCATTATTATTCTCGTCAAGGTAACCCTTTAGAGTACATTTCTCTTATACATATTCCTTTTCTCCAACTGTCACTAATGCTTCACCATTAGTAGCTTCATTTATATATTCATTGAATCTATCCATTTCATCGATAGGAACCATTATAACCATCTCTACGTTCTGAGTATATTTTATATCTTTTATAGTATAACCATAGTTAATTACTTGATTTCGGACCTTGTCAAAAACCGGATATTCTAATATAGCATAGATTTCTTTACATAATTTCTTTATTACTACACCTGACGCTTCAATACCTAACGATGCACTCTTTGCATATGCTCTGACAAGACCACTAGCTCCAAGTTGTATTCCACCAAAGTATCTTGTTACAACAACTACTACATCCTGAAGTTCCATTCTTTTTATAACTTCAAGAACAGGAAGACCAGCTGTACCCGAAGGTTCTCCGTCATCACTGAAACGTTGAATAATATTATGTCCACCTATACAGTAAGCATAAACATTATGGGAAGCATCCCAATACTTTGATTTTAACTGATTTATAAATTCAATGGCCTCTTCTTCAGTAGTAACCGGTTTAACAGATGCAATAAATCTCGACTTTCTCTCTTCAAATTCAGTTACAGCAAAATTAAAAACTGTTTTATATTCTAATGGAATCATTAAAATCCCCATAATTCAATATTTCTATATGTTTTTACTTTATTATTTGTATTGCTATTTATATCGTCATTATTATATTCTGCATTATACTCTTCATCGCATTCTGCAACCATTTCTGAAAGTCTTCTTGATAAAAAATTAAGAATGGCTTTGTTATTATATGTCAGAAGTTCCATAGCTTCTTGTATAGAATAATAACCTCCACTCTTATAACCTTTTTCTTCCTTTATTTGATATTCATCATTCTGTGAAATCATAACATACCAGATAGTTTTATTGTAGATTGGGTTTTGACGTATTTTTGAAGAGATTTGGTAACTTACATGACCCTCTGTCGAAACAATTTCTGCGGTTATTCCTGCTGTCTCCTTTACAACTCTCAAAGCAGCTTCAGCAGGTAGTTCATCCTTTTGTATTCCCCCATTAGGAAAGACCCATTGGCCTCTTTCATCCTTTAGGAGAAATACTTTGTCTCCCCAAAAGACTAAACTACCTGAATAGTTTTTAACAAGCATATCAAAAACCCCTTTCCGGTTCATTTTTAAGCACTAATAGTACCTCTAATACTATAATAACCGAATTTGAATTTTTAATCAATAAAATCCTTTATTTTTTCTGCTTTAACTTTATCGATCAGAATCTTTGCTTTAATACTATTATGAGAGTACTCTTCTTCAAGAATTTTTCCATTTTCATGAACATAGGGTAAAACCCAGCCCGCACTATATGGCACAATTATGTCCAGTTGGACATCAATTGAAGGAAATGATTTTTTAATTCCTTCTACAAGTTCATCGAGTCCTTCACCTGTAACAGCTGAAATTTCATATACCTGTCGGTTCTGCAAACCCTTAACCGGTATCCTTTCCTTTATCTGTCCTTGGCTTTCAAATAAATCAATCTTATTAAGTGCAATAAGTATAGGCTTATTTGTTACTCCAAGGCTTATTAGAGTTTCATTAACAATCTGGATATGCTCCTCATATTCTGCATCAGAAGAATCAACAACATGAATTAATATGTCCGCATATACCACTTCCTCTAGAGTAGATTTAAAAGCCTCAATTAATTCTGTAGGGAGTTTTCTAATAAAACCAACTGTATCAATTAATAGAATTTCTTCATTCTCTCCGGAAAGTTTTCTTGTAGTTGGGTCAAGGGTAGCAAAAAGTTTATCTTCCACAAAAACGCCTGAGTTGCAAAGCTTGTTCATAAGAGTAGATTTACCTGCATTGGTATACCCTACAAGAGCTACAGTATAAAATTCGTTTCTTTTCCTACTTTCTCTGATAAGCATTCTTCTCTTGCTTATTTTTCTTAGTTCAGTCTCAAGATAACTTATTCTTCTTCTTATATGTCTTCTATCTGTTTCAAGTTTTTTCTCTCCGGGCCCTCTAGTACCTATGCCTCCTCCAAGCCTTGATAACTGACCTCCCATGCCTATCAACCTTGGGAGTCTGTATTTTAGCTGAGCCAGTTCTACCTGAAGTTTTCCTTCTCGTGATTGGGCTCTTTGGGCAAATATATCAAGTATAAGAGTGGTTCTGTCAATTATTTTTAGCCCTGTAGCTTCTTCAATATTTCTAAATAAAGCACCAGAAAGCTCATCATCGAAAATTGCAATAGTGGCATCCATATTGCGGCCCAATTCTCTCAATTCTTCTATTTTACCCTTGCCAATATAGTAGGTGGAGTCTTTTGTAAATCTTCTTTGCAACATTTTGCCCACTACAGTAACTCCTGCAGTATGAGCCAACTCCTCCAATTCATCCAGAGATCTTTCTCCTTCAGTTTTCTTGTCAATTATTGTTCCTTCTCTAGGAGTTTCAATACCTACTAATATAGCCCTTTCTTCCATAGGGTATACAAAGGTTTTATCTGTTTTAGTAGTGTAAAATGGTGTCATATCATCTTTCTTATCAGCAATTATATTATATCACTCCTATAATTTTATACTCCTGTAGAACCAAAACCGCCTCCTCTGTTTTCGCCTATATTTTTTATAGAATCAGTAATGATAAATTTGATTTTGGGTACTTTCTGTAATACCATTTGGGCTATTCTATCTCCTTTTCTAATTCTATAAGTACCCATTTTATTGTCTTTACTCCCAAGAGTTAAAATTTTATTACTATTGCAATTAATATGAGAAGTATTATTAATAATAATACCAAGCTCATCCCTATAACCGCTATCAATAGTTCCTGGAGAATTAGCAATTCTCAACGGTGTACTATAGGAAATTCCGCTCCTTGGTCTTATTTGTATTTCATAATCTTCCGGTACCGCCATCTTTATTCCGGTAGGTATTATTACTGTTTCTCCCGGCCTGATTATTGCATCTTCAGCTGCAAAAATATCCATTCCTGCATCCCCAGGTCTTGCATATTGGGGTAGTATTGCTCCTTCTCTGCATATTTCAACAAATACTTCTACGTTCATTATTATACATCTCCCTTGGCGCTACCTGCTAAAGCTAATAATTGCGCCTTCATATTATCACCTGCAGAGCACATTTTTCATCGGCTTAATTTTTTAAGAGAATTTCTTGCTTCTCTCAATTCTGTTTCCGTTTTAACCAACTCAAGCTGCATATTGTTGTTTATATTGTTAAGTACCATATTTTCTTTCTTTAAACGCTCATTTTCCTCTTTTAAAAGACGTAGTTCTTCTTTATTCATATTTAATTCATTTAATGCTTTTGCCTCTTTTTCCTGAGCTTTTAAGCAATCATCTGCAACATTCAAGGCGGTTAGGACGGCTGCCATATTAGTACTTAATTTGGGATTATTCTTCATAATCTCATTCATCTTTTTATCTACATGTAACCCCAATTTATGTATGTATTCCTCTGATTCTAATCCGCAAACCGCATAGTCCATACCTGCAATTCTTAATATCACCCTGTTTTTAGCCGTCACAGAAATCAACCCCCATATTATATAGTTGACTAATAATAATGTTATTATATACGGATATTATACTACATTTCTACAAAAAATGCATTAACCTACTTTTAATAGCTTCCCTGTGGCAGGATCTATATAGGCAATCCAGTAACCAAAAGCACCATATTTATGTGTATTCCCCTCAACTTGTATCCATCGGCATAAATCACCCAGAGGACTTTCATCTATTTTATAGGTGCCGGGTATACCATATACAATATATTCTTTACTCTTTTTCCTGCTTGTGTAAATTCCTGCAATTAAGTATCTATATTTGTAATAGGCCATAATTATTGAAGGATTGAAAATTTTTGGTATATGAATATTACAATATTGCAAAACATTGCTTAAATATACGGGACTATGAATTTTCCACCATTTATAATCACGCCTTCTTGTGTTAAATGGATCGCACCTTTTGAATACTTTATCAAGACAATTTACTAATAAATCAATATCCGGAGGTGTTTCTTCTTTTTTCTGTTTCTTTATTTCTTTATTTTCATATTCTTTGTTTATACCTTCGTCTATAACATTTCTATATTGCTCTATACAATTTGTACACATAGCATCCGGATTTTTTTCAGGTATGTTTTCAGTAAAAGAATATTTACTTTCTACTCCACCTATATACTTACTATATATATCAATACCAACATCCTGCATCGTCTTGAAATCATCAATTTCAGTCTCTGTTTTTCTGCCGGTATCATCTTCAATAGTTTCTTTGGTAACTTCTTTAGTATCTTCTTCGATAACTTTCTCAGTAGCTTCTCTAATAGCTTCTTCAGCAGCTACTACGGTATCTTCTTGGATATTTACTGTCTTATCTTCTTGGGTAACTTTGTATGTTCTCTTTTCCCTGCTTTCTTCTCTTATATCATTTATTTTATTATAGTCTTTATTTTCTTCTGCTTTCTCATCAGACTTCACTTTAGCTTCTAAGTGCTTTTCAAAGGCTTCAATCCACCTTAATTGTTTGCCTTTATAAGAAACCAGAGGACACTTAATATCTGCTCTGCCATTACCTATGCGTTCCAATATAACTGCACCAATATTAAAATCGTTAATATGTAATTTTGTATCCTCAACATTAAAGGGATTAAATTCCCTTGTGATTTTTCCCCTTCCGTTTTTAACAAGTATTTCGCCCATTAACGCAGGGCATATTTCTTTTTCATCGTATTTAATTAAGTATAGTTTATAATTATTATATTCATCAATATCTTTTAAGTTTTGTACCATTGCTGTAATTTTCCCTTTTCCATCTCTAACTTCCAACCTTACATACCCGGCAGGTGGTTTATCCCTCCTAAACCCTCTGTTTTCTTCCTTAAACATCAAAATTTCATTACTAAACTTTAAGTTATTGGCCACTTGCTTTTCCTCCTATATCCAGTTATGATTAAATGCAGGTTTTACCTAAATTTAACCCTTTCCTAGTAATATATATATGAATACAGAAGATAAAATAAACCGCCATTTTAAATGGCGGTTTATTTTATTTAGCTATTAAGCTTAATCTTAAGCAAATTTATCAGGCGAAATTACATCTCCAAACTTTTCTCTTGCAGCTTCGAGTCTCTTCACCTGTGCCTCAATTTCTGAAACAAGTTCTGCAGGTACATCTACAGATCTGTAGAATTTTAACATCCTGTCCATCTTTTCCAAGTACTTTTTAGCTCTTATTGAAAACTGTTTTACATAATCTTCTTTTGTATATCCTTTATCAAGATGCTTAACGAAAAGATCTTTTAAGTCTTCATATTTAGGTATCTTTCCTATAGGAGTTTCTATGGCATCAAATTCTTCATTTACACGGCCTTCTGCCCACAAAATCCATACCTTTTTATCTAGTTTGTCATTTAAATATTTACCATCTTCGCCTTTAATAAAATAATTTGTTGCATATATTATAGGCTCCGCTTTCAAATCCCCTACAAATTTAAGATGATTACCTAAATATTTACCTAAAGGTACAGAAATAAAGTCACGGTTTGCCATAGGGTCATGCTGCCTTACTCCCTCTTTACCTATTGTTGCTGCAGTTGTTTCCGACTCCACAGTAGCACCCATCATTACTCCATGAGACCATGTAAGAGATTCCGCAATAGGAACAGTGGTATCTGAATCTCTACCGCCATAGACTATGGCTTTTATCGGAACTCCATTAGGATCCTGTAATTTGTCATCTGCATTTGCCAGTTCATTTATTCTAATAGTATATCTTGCATTTTTATGGGCATGTTTTATTTCCTTGCCCTCACTGTCTTTCATGCCTTTTTTCCATTTGCCTGCGTAATTAATACCCTCTTCCGGCGGTTCCATTCCCATTCCAAGCCAGTAAGGGTTACCATCACTTACAAGTACATTTGAGAAAATTACTTCTCTCGGTGTAGTTAGCGCTTCATAAATAAGAGGATCGTCTTTCGGATTTACATCCTGTATAATACCAAATATACCATTCTCAACGTTAACTGCCCTTACCTCACCGTTAATCTTCTTAATATAGGCAATATCGTCACCTACTATTGTCTGTCCCGGTAACATGGCAGTACTTGTTTTTCCACAAGCACTAGGAAATGCTCCTGCAAAATAAGTTACACGCCCGGGTTTGCCATGTGCTCCCATAATAAACATGTGTTCAGCCAGCCAGTCCTCATTGTTTGCCTTTTGTATAGCCAATCTGAAAGATAATTTCTTAAGTCCCACACTATTACCAGCATACTGATTGTTAACACTGTATACTATATTTTCTTCTAAGTCCATATACATTCTTCGCTTGTCTACATTCTTAGTTACGCCATTCTCTAATTCACCGGCAGAGTGTATGAAGAAGAAAAAGTCATCTGATCCTTTCAGTCTTTTAAACTCTTCATAACCACTCCTATAAAGGATTGTCTCACTGTGTACTACATAAGCAGAATCAGTAATTTGCATTGCTCTTAGTGAAAAAGGAGAATTGGTTGGTCCTAATGAAAAGAAGGCTACGAGCATTTCTTTACCTTTCATATTTCCATCTAGAAATGATCTTACTTCAGCAACACCTGTTTTCTTGTCAATGGTGTTTACATTTAATCCCCAGTCAACATCTTCTGATACAAGATATTTTGTATTCAGTTTGTCTCTTCCCTGGTCTTTAATACCGTCAAAATGATAGGTATGCCCTTCCATTGCAAGTTTATGTTCTTCACCATTCTTTATGGCAAGCTCTCTAACATACGCGATATCTTCTTTAGAATCGGTTATTACTTTTACACTGGCAGGTTTGCACAACTTTATAGAATCTTCTACAAATTCTAATACCTTTTTGTTGTTCAAAGCTTGTAGTTTCTCCAAACTTTCCTTGTCAATCAATTTTGATAAACTCATTAAATTACCACCTCACTAAAATTTTTTGCTTTAATTTTTGATACTATTATTCCTACCACATTTCCCGGTATACTAACAACACATCATATAGAACGTAGTTTCTCACTAATTCTGCAAGTTCATTCTTTTTATCCCATATTAATCACATGTTTATTACCAAGTTTATCATTAAGACTGAAATTATATAGCTTATTAAACCTTTTCTTAACACTATTTCAGTCATAATTTTTTCTACTACAATTTCTATCAATTAAATTACAAAAAGTAACATTATGATTGCTCCCCAGAAAGTCATTTCATGACTTTCTGGATTATAACCATATTATATTACCCTTAAAAAATGTAATTAGTGATTATTATACTACAAATCAGAAATATTTTAAAGCATTTTTAAACAAAATTATTAATTTTTTAACAATCTTTTTTAGAAAATGCATTAGATAATTGGGCGAAATGATCTAATGATAATGTTTCCCCTCTTATGTTCTCACCTATTTCTAAACTTTTTAATATACTTTTGATTTCTTCTTTACTAAGCGGAAACAAGTTTGAATTAAACAAAGCATTTAGCAAAGTTTTTCTTCTTTGTCCAAAAGATGCTCTTATAATTTTGAAAAATAAATCCTTATTAATAACTTTAACAGGAGGTGTTTTGTATATACTCAATCTTATTACTGATGAATTGACCTTTGGCCTAGGTAAAAAAGAAGAAGGTGAAACATTAAACAGTATTTCAGGGTAGGAATAATACTGAACTGCTACAGATAATGCACCATAATCTTTTGTACCCGGTTTTGCCATAATTCTGTCGGCAACTTCCTTTTGTATCATAAAAATAATTTCATCAATCCCCGAATCTTCTTCCAGAAGCTTCATTATAATAGGTGTAGTTATGTAGTAGGGGAGATTGCCCACTACTTTTGTACAAGTAGGAATAAAACCCTCCCCTTCATTAATAGTTCTGCAAATTACATCATTTTTAATATCCAACTCTAATACATCTTTATTAATTATTTTTACATTCTCATAGTCTTTTAATACTTCTTCAAGTACAGGAATTAAATGCTTATCTATTTCTATAGCTGTTAATCTTCCTGCCTTATTTGCAATTTCCTTTGATAAAACACCGAGACCTGCACCAATTTCAATTATCATATCATCCTTTTGTATATCTGCAGCCTCAATTATTTTTTTTTTGATATGACTGCTTATAAGGAAATTCTGTCCTAATGATTTTACAGGCCTGATATCATATTGTTTCATAATTGTCCTTATATTCTTATCCATTTAAACTCCTAACATATCAGTCTGATAATATGTACACCTTAACCTTCCTAATACCCCATCCATCTGCTTCTTGCTGTGTATCAACATAAAGATCAACCATATTACCCTTAACTCCACCACCAATATCTGCTGCCAATGCATATCCATAGTCAGGAGTTTTACCCACACCTTCAATATAAACTCTTGTACCTAATGGAATTACTTTGGGGTCTACAGCTATCACTCCTCTTTTTACCTTTATACCTGTATATGTTATTCCGAATTGAGGATGATCAGGATGTTTGCCTGTATCTTTAAAAGAAGCGGTATATGCAGTTGAACGCATATCAAGGATTTGTTTATAACGAAAAGATTCTCCTCTTGCAGTTGTATATTTGGCAACAGTACCATATTCTACTAACTTATTAACAGGTGCAGAAGCTATTGTCTCTTTAACCAATTCTTTAGATTTTAACTCACCATCTTCATATACTACTTTGTAAAGAAACTCTCGTACTCCTTCTTTTCCCTCTCTTACTGTTTTTTCAGCACCTCGCTCCAATCTTTGGTTAGGTCTTTTTTCAACTGTAAAAGTAATTGATTGTTTTTCTATTATGAGGTCTTCCTTAACTCTCACAATTTTCAAGTTCATACCCGGATAAACTGGATCGTCGATTTCTGCTCCTTCTAACCTGTCACTTTCACTAAATTCAATCTGATTTTCTTCAAGTGCTTCTCTTATACTAGTCTTATGTGTTAATATGTCTAGCTTTGTATTATCTACATTAACACTTATGGAAGTAGCTCTCTTGATAAATACTTCATTTGTTTTTTCTGTAATTAATTTTTCTTCGGGATTCGGATAAATATAATCCTGTTCCCTAATATTTATGCCACTCTTCTCTAAAACTTTTCCTACTGTCAATTCTTTTGTTTTGAGAGTAATAATGCTCCCATTATCATTAATAGTAACTTCCTTTAAAGGTAATTTTAATACTTCCATTCCTCCAAATACTGTAATAGTTACAATTAAAATTATAATTACAAAAACTTGTGCGAAAAAGTATTTGTTGCCAATACCAATATAACTCATTTTTATAACCCTCCTATTTTTCTCTCTATATACCATTGTTATGGGTTTAGTGTGGGTCGTGGTTATTCTATTCAAAAATTCTTTTTCTGTCAAGTATTTTTACAGTATAAACCAGTTTATATAAAATTATATACCATAAACTGCTTTTTTATTCAACTGAATTGTATAAATGAACCCTATTCAACTTCAATCATATCTGATATATGCCATTTCTCTTCTTCACTATTATATTTCAAAACAAATATCTTTCTGTTATCACCTTCACTAAATAATATGTCACTTCTTATATTATCTTCAGCTAACTTTACATCTAGTTCAACAGCAAAAAATATATCTCCTTCAAAAAATATATTTTCTTTGTCAAGCTTATTAATATTCTCTGAATAAAACTCGATTGATTTTAGTTTTATACTTTTAATCACATTCTTATATTTGTTTGTGAAATCTGTAAGACTTTCTTTCTCATCTTCTTTTGACACATACCAGGTGCGGTATGCAGATTCGTAATCACCTGCACTAATATACTCTGCCCATTCTTTTATGGAAACTGTAATAAGTTCAGGCTGGTTATTTTTATAAAGATAATTTATAACTTCACTTTTATGTCCAACTAATTTGTTTATCTTAATATTATCCTGATTCAGTCTTTCCAGATCCTTTTTTAGAGTGGAATTTTCTTCATCAAGTTTATTTATATTATCATTTCTCAATTTCAGAGTGTTCTCCATATTTTCCAGCTGCCTGTTTAGAGCATTAATAGTTATCGAATTACTAGCGTTTATATCCTGAAGGCTTTTAATATCCTTCTCCCTGTTTTCTCTTTCCCATAATAAGTAATTGAACCCAACAAATATTGCTATAATCATAGAAAAAAACATAACAAGCACGAACTTTTTCATTTACACACCCCCAGGAACGTGTTAACACTGAATGAGTTTAATCACCAAGATCTATCCTAAATAATCTCTTGGCATTTTCCATTGTTATTGCAGCCATTTCCTCAAAAGCCATACCTTTAATTTCAGCTACCTTTTCAACTATATATTTTAAATAACCGGAATCATTCCTTTTTCCTCTGAAGGGTTCCGGAGTTATATAAGGGCAATCAGTCTCAACCAGGAGCCTGTCTTCAGGAACATATTTAATTACTTCCACTACTCTTTTAGCATTCTTGAAAGTAACAGGCCCCCCAATTGAAATATAAAAATTGTTGTTTAATATCTCTCTTGCCATTTCCACGCTTCCTGAATAACAGTGAAAAACTCCACCTGTTTCTTTTGCTTTTTCTCTAATTATTATATTTAAAACATCCTCATGTGACTCCCTATTGTGAACTATTATTGGCAAAGAAAGCTCTTTTGCCATATTTATCTGCTTAGAAAAAGATATTTTTTGAATCTCTCTTGGGTTAAAATCGTAATAATAGTCCAAACCAATTTCCCCTATTGCCACAACCTTGCAATGCGATGCCAATTCATATAATGATGTTAATGTGCTATCCACTACTTCATCTGCACAATGAGGATGAATACCTATGGCAACATATATATATGGATACTTTTGAGCCAATTCTAATCCCAATTTTACGGACTCCATATTAGAAGATGCATTTAATATATATGATATACCTTCTTCATGCACCCTTTCTATAACTGTATGTCTGTCTTTATCAAATTTCTCATCATCATAATGAGCATGAGTATCAAATAACATATTCTCTCCATAAAAATAAAACATTTATTTATATTGCTTATACTTTTTCATGTATCAATACATAATCACATCAGTAAACTTATATTTTCTATTATATATTAAGCCAATAGTATTGTCGAGATTATATAATTCATTGACTATCAGAAAGAAGGTTCTCAAGTTCCTTCAATTCCTTTTTAATATCAATCCTTGGGAATATTACTTCGCCTCTACATACCTTAACATCTAAAGGATATACATCCCATCTGCGTGTACTATCCCATGAAACTACATCTGAGTTTTCATTAATACCCAGTTGTCTCCATATCTTTTTGGGTGTTTCCGGCATAAAGGGCTGAATTAATATGGATATAATTCTTATACTTTCAGCAAGATTATACAAAACTGCTGCTAACCTTTCCTTATTTGAATTATCTTTTGCCAAAACCCATGGCATAGTCTCATCAATATATTTATTAGTTCTGGATATGGCATTCCATATTTCAATAAGAGCAGTGCTAAACTGTAATTTATCTAACAGCTCTTCAACCTTTTCATTGGTTTTTAATAAAACGTTCTTCAAATCTTCATCATAATCTCCTGCTATCCCCTCACTAGGAATAGTTCCGTCAAAATATTTGTCTATCATAGCTACAGTCCTACTTACAAGATTACCGAGATCATTTGCTAAATCTGAATTTATTCTATTAATTAATGATTCATTAGAAAACACCCCATCAGAACCAAAGGGTACTTCTCTTAGTAGAAAATATCTTACTGCATCAATTCCATATTTTTTTACCAAGATAACCGGATCTACTACATTACCTTTGGATTTTGACATTTTCCCACCCTCAAGGAGCAACCACCCATGACCAAATACCTGTTTTGGTAAGGGCTCACCAAGAGCCATTAACATTGCAGGCCATATTATAGTATGAAAACGCACTATTTCCTTTCCTACTAGCTGTACATCTGCAGGCCAGTATTTTCTGTAATTTGAATCATCTTCAGACATATAGCCTAGAGCAGTTAAATAATTTGAAAGAGCATCAATCCATACATATATTACATGTTTATCATCAAAAGTTACAGGAATACCCCAGTCGAAAGTTGTCCTGGAAACACACAGATCTTCAAGACCCGGAAGCAAAAAGTTATTTAGCATTTCATTCTGTCTTGAAACGGGCTGTATAAATTCAGGATTTTCTTTAATATATTTAATCAATCTATCCTGATACTTCGATAGTCTGAAAAAGTAGCTTTCTTCCTTTGTAAGTTCTACTTTTCTCTTACAGTCAGGGCATTTTCCATTTTCTAGTTGAGTTTCAGTCCAGAATGATTCACAAGGGGTGCAATACCAGCCTTCATACTCACTTTTGTAAATATCTCCCTGGTCATATAGTTTTTTAAATATTTTTTGGACTGCTTTTTCATGGTACTTATCTGTAGTTCTAATAAAATGGTCATTAGTAATTTGCATTAATTTCCATAATTCTTTTATCCCCGCAACTATATTATCAACATACTCTTTAGGCGAAACCCCGTCTTCCTCTGCCTTTCTTTGTATTTTCTGTCCGTGTTCGTCAGTTCCGGTAAGAAACATCACATCATAGCCCTTAAGCCTTTTATATCTGGCAATAGTATCCGCCGCTACTGTTGTATAAGAATGACCTATATGAAGCTTATCACTAGGATAATATATCGGCGTGGTAATATAATATGTCTTTTTCTCCATTTATAAATCCTCCTCTTGATTTATATCTATGTATTAACAAGCTAACTCAATTGTTAAGCAAATCCATACAATTCTTCATTTTCCTTTCAAAAGGAAATTCGAGTTTATATAGTTAATAAATACTATACCTTTAGAAAGGAATTTTTTCAAGGGAATTATTAATAACAGGTGGATATTTTAAAAGTGAAGGTAATATTTACCATGAGCTGACGTTTCGCTGCCTAGGAGTCTGCTCGGAAAGTCTGAGATATCAAAGCGGACTGCAGGATGAACGC
>CAZEYH010000006.1:0-8624 GCA_964515895.1 uncultured Clostridiaceae bacterium
GTATGCCTTTCCCAAAAAGTGCTTCAACATCACCGTTTATAAATAACTCCATATTTAATTCGGTTGGTACAATATCTGCACCTATAATAACGTTTGTCATTTTCTGGCTTCTCCCTTTTTTTTAGCAATGCTATCATGCAAAATTAGCATTTATTACTGAATATTATTTTTTTATAAATATTAATTTTCTTTTTGAATTACTTTTTATTATTACTTTCATATGTTGATTTAATTTTTTCTACATAGGTATCGACGTTAAGTTTTTTGAGATCGTCCATAAATTTATTCCAATCTGAATCATTATTAGGGTCATATTCTCCAATTATAAATTTAGATGAATATTCAGCTATTTTATCCCATATAAGAGTTTGCGTATCTGCAATTTCATTTAGTACTTCCGGTGAAAAAACGATAGCTTGTGATATAATTGGTTTTGCCTTTGGATTAGCAGTTATTTTATCACCAAAATCAAACGACGAATCACTACCATATGTCATTTTTATACCTTCCCTAGGCCATACCAGGTTTCCATTCATTCCGGCAATGCCAAACGCAGATTGTAATTTGCCTGTAGTATTAACTCCAGGTACTTGTACATTGCTCATAAATTGTGGTTTACCATTTTTTATTTCATAAGTGAACCCTTCGATGCCCCAGGTTATAAACCTTATACCTTCTTCTGTACAAGTCCAGTCCAGGTAGTCAAGCAATCTTTCAAGTGCTTCTCCCTTAGTCTTAGTGCTAATAGACGGACCACAATTAGTAGCAACATTAGTTGGTATATAAACTAGTACATCTCTTTCCGGATAAGCTTGAGGGTAAAATTCTCCATATACAAATTTTGCATTTGGATCAGATTTCTTTGCTTGATCAGTAAGTCGAGTATCCCAGTTTGGGCAATAGTTTACTAGGTATGCATTTCCACTGGCAACTTTCTCAAGAAATTGAGCATCTGAACATGTAATAAACTCTGGATCTAATATCTCTTCTTTATAAAGCTTATTAGCATATCTTATAGCATCTCTATATTCTTGTGTCAAAACACCAAGAGGAACAAACTCACCTGTAAATGGGCTAATGAAAGATCCTCCCTGTACGCCAAACATAGTTGTGATACCATTAAATGCTAGTCCACTCCAACCCCACTTGTTAGGAATGATAGCATTCGGATTCATCTTTTTTAATTGCTTCATAACATTATACATATCATCAGCTGTTTCAGGAAACTTAATATTCATTTTGTCAAAAATATCTTTTCTATAAAGCCAAGAGTCATCTGATTTCATAGGTCTTTTTTGTGGAAAAAAGTATAATCCGCCATCTGAGTGTTTTCGTAAATCTACAGCCTTATCCCAATCTTCACCTGGATAAAATTTTAAATAGTTAGTCATTTTATCAACAAGTTCACATACATTATATAAATAACCTTCACTTCCTATCTTGTTGAGAGTAACATTGCCATCCCAGAAGAAAATAAAGTCCGGCATCTGATTAGAAGTTGCCATAAGCGCTACCTTCTGATAAATATCACTCGGGGGCAATACTGTCCAGTTTATTTCTACATTATACTTTTCTTTCATTAAAATATCTTGAATACATGGATGCTCTAAATCCTGATCATGAGCCGAACGGAAAAGCCATTCCATTTTAATTGTTTCTGCATATTTGTTTGTTGGCGAATTATCTGTTGTACCAGAACTTGCAGTTTCTGCCTCTTTTGAATTACCGGCACTACAACCTACAAACATAGCAATACACAGTACTACTACTAAAAAATTAACAAATTCTTTCTTTTTCATATGCCTTCTCTCCTCGTATAATATTATTTTAATCTATTTTAAGTCTAATAGATTCGCTTTAAATTTGTGCTAGATTTAAACTAGACTCAATTAAAATTTTATTTAAATTCAATTTATTTTGGGTGCATTTAATTTATTTTTCGTACTCATCCCTTAATTGATCCAATCATTACTCCCTTAACAAAGTATTTCTGTACAAAAGGATATAATATAAGCATTGGTACCATTGAAACAACTATTGTTGCATATTTTATTGAGTCTGCACTTGCACTTTGTCCCAAGGCTTCTAAAGCTGCAAGATCACCTGCAGCGGCTAATTCCTTAGTTAGTTGACTTTCAATAACAATTTGACGAAGTAGCATCTGTAAAGGATATTTCGTGCTATCACTTAAATATACTAATGAGCTAAACCATGAATTCCAATGCCCAACAGCATAAAATAGACCTATAGTAGCAATACCCGCTTTAGATACCGGAAGAATTATTTTTATAAATATTTGGATATCACTTGCTCCATCTATATATGCCGATTCATCTAACTCGTTAGGGACAGATTGAAAAAAAGTACGAAGGACTATCATATTCCAAACAGATATTGCTCCCGGGATAACTAATGCCCAAATTTTGTTGTAAATACCAAGCCAATTAACTAAAAGAAATGATGGTATTAATCCCCCACTAAAAAACATTGGTATCATAACAAATATTGTATATATCTTTCGAAAAGCAAGTCTTTTCCTTGATAACCCGAAAGCAAGAGTGCTAGTCATAATTAAGTTAATTAATGTACCAAGAATAGTATAAATAAAAGAATAACCCGTAGCAGTTAGAACAGTACCTGCCCTAAAAATTACTCTGTAAGCGATAAAATCTAAATCTCTGGGAATAATTCCTATCCCTTCTCGATAAGCATCTTCACTGCTAAATGATACAGCTATTACATGTAGTACCGGATAAAGCGTTACTATAAGCATAATGCCTAAAGAGATGTGAATTATTACTGTTAGAATTTTTGAACTTATTGAATTATCTTTAACCATACAATATCTCCTTTACCATAAACTCGACTCTGTAAAACGTCTTGATAAATAATTAGTAAAATATAATAAAATTATATTTATTATTGAATTGAAAAGGCCTACAGCTGCACCGTAGCTATATTCCATAAGAACTAATCCTCGTCTATATACGTATGTACTTATTACATCGGATGTTTCATATGTTAACGGATTTTGCAACAGAAGAACTTTTTCCGTATTTACGTTCATAATACGACCAATGCTTAATATTAATAGAATAATAATAGTATTCTGTATACAGGGTATAGATATGTGCCATATTTTTCGTAATCTCGAAGCTCCATCAATAGTTGCAGCTTCATATAATTGTGGATCTATAGATGATAGGCTTGCTACGTATATAATAGCGTTAAAGCCAGTATTTTGCCATATACTTGATGTAATAAAAATTGTTCTAAACCATTCTGGTTTAGACATAAAGTAAATTGGACCAATTCCAAAAACACCCAGTAAATTGTTTACCATACCTCCTTTTGGAGATAGTATCATAATTACTATACCTACTATAGCTACAGTAGAAACAAAGTGTGGCAAATAACTAATTGTTTGCACAATTTTTTTGTATCTTATATTGTAAGTTTCATTTAACATTATTGCCAATATTATAGGTGGGGCAAAACCAAAGATTAATCCATAAACGCTTAACTTAAATGTATTTTCCAGAAGCTGATAAAAATTCGGGTTACTAAAGAATTTTTTGAAATTTAATAGTCCAACCCACTTACTCCCAATTATTCCTGCACGCAAACTATAATCCTTAAATGCAATTATAACGCCATACATAGGTATATAATGGAAAATGAAAAAATAGATTAATCCCGGAATAACAAGAAGTTGAAGATATATACTTTTTCGAAACGCAGTTTTTGCTTGAGTTAATTTCGTTTTTGTTTTAGATATCGATATTAATTGCAAAACATATGCCCCTTTCTTATAATAAAATCATGTAAATAAAATAATTTAAATTTTTATATCATTTTTGCATGTGGTAAACTTTAGCACACACATAATAATTTATCAACATTCATTTTTATCTGACAATACAAATTCTTAGAAAATCATATGCTTTCTGTCTTTGCCGTTTTTTGCTCATTTAGTTTACCGATGATCTAGCTAAAATACTGGTTATGAAAAGATGGACTTATCCCTTTGTGTTTTTTATAAACCCTCCTAAAAACCTGATCATTTCGATAACCAACACGAATAGCAACATCTTTTATCGGAATATCATAATTACTAAGTAAATGACATGCTGCATTTAGTCTAGTATTTTCTATGAAAGAAAAAAGTTTATTACCAGTTTCTTTTTTGTAAAAATAAGATAGATAATTTTCATTCATACTAAATTTTTCTGCAATCATGGATAGTCCAAATTCCGGATTGGTATAATTTTCTTGAACATATTCCTCTATTTCCTTAATTAGTAATAAATTATTTTCTTCCTTCATAATACTGCTTTTACTAAGAATAAAATGGAAGGCTTCACATATTTTATTATATGTTTCTTCAATATTAACAATATTTAAGCTTTCGTTAAATAAATCAGTGCTATCAAATTTTATATTAGACATAGAAGTACATTTTAATAGTGTAGTGCAAAGTTCACATAAAAGTAGTCTTCCAACTTCCAGTGTTAAATTGCGTTTTTCAAAATTTTCATAGTAAACTAGGTCAAGAACTTTTACTAATTCTTCTTCTTTAACATTTTCTATTGAAGAAATAATATTGGTTTCAACACTTATAGGATAATAAAACATTGTTTTTGTATCTATTATATCTTCATACCAAAAAATGCAATATTCATGCTTTAATCTGCGCTTATATATAACATCCTGTGCATTCTTGTATGATATTGATATATCTAATAAATTAGTTACTATGCTACCAACCCCTATAAATATTTTTTCCGGTATATTTTTAGACAATTCCGTGTAAATTTTAGTTAAATCACCGTTTATGGATTCCTTAACTTGTGCTATATCTTCATTATTAGAACAAAAAATAAGTGGTAATAAACTATACTTATATAGCTTATGAACCAGGAATTTGTTAGTTGTTTTAATTTTTTTTATTCTATCTATAAGAAAAGAATCATATATATAATTTAGATATGTATCATTTTCAAAATCATTTTTGATACATTCAATCTCTATTAAAACAACAACATAGTGTTTTGAAATAATATCTATTCCGAAATTTTTAGTAATAAAAAATATCTCTTTATCATTAGACATTTCTCCCTGTAATAACTTTCCAATAAATGTTGAATATACAATGGGGAGCTGTCTTTCATATTCTTTTTTGTATCTGTTTTTATCTAAAAATAGATCTTTAATTAAAGTACTGAGTTTATCATACTCAGACTTAAATGAAGTACTAGGATAATAATTATTAACACTAAACACTTCTATTAATTCATTAATAGGGTTTACATTTCTTTTCGATAACAGTACAGATAAAGTAATACCAAATACCATAGATATAATAATACTTATAATTATTGTATTTTTTACATTTTTTAGTTTTGACATTACTGCATACTCTGGATTAACAACAATACATTTCCATCCTAAAACTTCATCTTCATAACATGTAACATAAGTATTTATCCCATGTATGACCATATTTCTATGAAAACTTTTTTGTTTACCATATTCTACTTCATGCATAATATCACAAAAGTTGTAATCTGCCTTTTTCCCGGATAAAGAAGTTATAAGAATGTCATGTTCATCCAGTAAATAGACTGAAGATGCTTCACTAAAAAGAATACTCTCAAATAAATTGTGTAATCTGTTTTCTGAAAAATAAATAATTACCTGTCCATATGGTTTAGTTTCATTTTCATAGTTTAGAGAATATATATAAGGAATAGTCCTATATTGCTTACCTTCATTAATTAAAGTTACTGATTTAATCAAATTGCCTAGGTTTTTTCTTTCAAGAATATTATCGTTGAAATTTTCGTAAAGCATATTACCATAAAAAAAAGAATGTCCATAGCTTTTAGTCAAATCAAAAAGAGAACTACTTGTAACACAAGACTTATTTAAATTAGAATATACTTGTATAAGACATATATCGCTGTTTGTAGCTTGAATACCTCTTAACTCTTCCATATACTCCCACAATTCATATTGTTTTTTATTATTAGGTGAGCGTGTATATTGAAAATAGTGCGCTGTATGTGTGCTATTTTTTAGTTTAAGTACTGTCTGTTGTGCTTGTATATACATTCTATTTATACTATTAGCAACTTGCTTAAGCATAAACATATTATTTTCACTTATTTGATGCTTAATAACACCCATACTTTCAACATATACAAATATACTGAAAATGATAGGAATGATTAAAATAATTATATATGTAATTATTATTTTAATAAAAAGTTTGTTTTTCAAAATGTATTTCTTCATGTTAACCCCCTATGTAGTCAATGCACCAAATGAATGTTGCATTCAATATAGTTCTATTTTGAAAAAGGATATGTTATTTTTATTAATCATTACAGTTATATATTTTTTTATAAATATTACTATAATTAGTTTATTCAGGTTTACTCTATTGGTCAACATGAAAAATATGAAGAGCATACCTTTTCTTATTTTATAAAGTTAAAAGCTAGCATCTGAGCCTTCTTCCAGTTATTTATGATATTATATTCCTGTTGGATCATGGGTTAAGCTTTTTGCACAAAAAAAATACAAGAGCTGCCTGTAAGTCAGTTCTTGTATTTTAATCAAATATTTTATTTCATATGTGGTACCATTATCTTTGCTAATTGCTCCAATTAGAGGTGTACGTCCCCATCCGTCCCCATCCTGCTTTGCTAAGAACTCGTGTTTGGTAATTAGGAATGGGATTCCAAACTGCTATAAGATATCCATTGTGGGGAATTCTTTTCATGGAAAGTGGTGAACATGGTGAAGTAAAAGCTGATAATCGTCTAACCATCATGCTTGCACCTTATTCTAAAAGATAAAGCAGGCCTTATTATTCAAGACCTGCTTTATCTTTTGAAAGACCTAATATATCTTTTATAGACCTGCCATACCTCTGTATTTCTCATAACGTTCTTTTGCATTTTGCTCGGCCATTTCAAACATATCATCGGCTCTGTCAGGGAAAGTATTCATCAATTGAGAGTATCGTATTTCTCCTTTTATGAAATCCTTGAATGATGATTTGGGTTCTCGTGAATCTAATACAAACGGATTTTTATTCTGTTTCTTAAGTTCCGGGTTATACCTGTATAAATGCCAGTACCCAGCTTCAACAGCTTTTCTCTCCTCCATAATACTGGTCCCCATTCCTGTCTTTATTCCATGATTAATACAGGGAGAATAGGCTATTATCAAAGAAGGCCCTTTATGATTTTCAGCTTCGGTAATTGCCTTTACGGTTTGATTCATATCTGCACCCATAGATATTTGGGCGACGTAAACATGTCCATAGGTCATTGCCATAAGGCCCAAGTCTTTTTTAGCGGTCTTTTTCCCCGCAGAAGCAAATTTAGCTACTGCTGCTGCAGGTGTGGATTTTGAAGACTGTCCTCCGGTATTTGAATATACTTCTGTATCCATTACAAAAAGGTTTACATCCTCTCCCGAAGCAAGCACATGATCTACCCCACCGAAGCCTATATCATATGCCCATCCGTCTCCCCCCACAATCCATACCGATGGTTTTACAAGATAGTCTTTTTTCTCTCCAATTTCTTCAAGAATATTATTGTCTATATCTATATCTTTATAGTTATTATAGCTGTTACTCACCAAGATTTTTATGATTTTATCAGCTGCTATTCTCGATGCATTACCATCATCTCTACTATTGAGCCACTCTCTGAAAGCTTGTTTTAATTCTTCAGTGATTTGTCTTTTATCTGCATTAAGTACTTGTTCCATTAAATGTGCCAACTTTTCTCTTATCTGCTTAACTCCGAGATACATACCGTAACCATATTCAGCATTGTCCTCAAAAAGTGAGTTACCCCAAGCAGGCCCTTTTCCTTCGGCATTGGTAGTATAAGCTATTGATGGAGCACTGGCCGCCCATATTGATGAACAACCTGTAGCATTTGCGATTAACATTCTTTCTCCAAATAACTGTGTAAGCAACTTTATATAGGGGGTTTCTCCACAACCCGGACATGCTCCATTAAACTCAAGGAGAGGTCTTCCAAATTGGCTACCCTTAAGGGTTTTCAAATCCATTAAATCCTTTTTTTCTGTAACAGTCATGGCATATTCCCAGTTGTCAACCTGATTTTCTAGTTCCTCTTCAGCCGGTTTCATGACTAATGCTTTCCCTTTTGCAGGGCACACATCTGCACAATTTCCACATCCTGTGCAATCAAGAGGCGAAATTTGAATCCGATAGCCATATTCATCCAAACCTTTCCCCATTGCCTTTAACACCTTAAACCCTTCTGGTGCTTTCTTTATCTCATCCTCATCAAGCAAAAACGGTCTTACCGTAGCATGAGGACATACATATGAACAACGGTTACATTGTATGCATTTTTCCATTTGCCATTCCGGCAACATTACAGCTATGCCTCTTTTTTCATATGCAGTAGTACCTAATGGATAAGAACCGTCTTCCATTCCCTTAAAGGCACTTACAGGAAGCTCATCTCCTTCATGCCTTGCAATCGGTCTTTGGATATTTCTTACAAAATCAGGTTCAACTTGGGTTACTACTCGACCAACACCCCTTTGCTTATCATCTCCTTCAACAA
>CAZEYH010000006.1:8724-11004 GCA_964515895.1 uncultured Clostridiaceae bacterium
GCGGTACATTAACTTTTATTAATGCATCTATTCCCCTGTCTACTGCAGCATTATTCATGTCAACAATATTTTTGCCTTTTCTACCATAGCTTTTCACAATAGACTCCTTAAGAAGTTTTATAGCTTCATCTAATGGTATTACTTTAGCTAATTTAAAGAATGCAGCCTGCATTATCATATTAATCCTATTTCCAAGGCCTATTTCTGAAGCAATGCTTATAGCATCTATAATATGAAAATTGATATTGTTATCAGCTATATATCTTTTCATAGGAGCAGGTAATTTCTCATCCAATTCTTCAACTTTCCATGGACAGTTAAGTACAAAAGTACCATTCTTTTTTAAACCCTTGAGAATATCGTAGTGATAAATAAATGTCATATTATGACATGCAATATAGTCGGCATTGTATATTAAGTATGGAGATTTTATCGGTTTTTTACCAAAGCGTAAATGGGAAATTGTAGTCCCGCCGGATTTTTTACTGTCATAAGAAAAATACCCTTGGGCATATAGGTCTGTGTTATCTCCTATTATTTTAATTGCACTTTTATTTGCACCCACCGTACCATCAGAACCCAAACCCCAAAACTTGCAACTTATAGTTCCTTCAGGAGTGGTATCGATAATTTCCTCTTCAGGAAGAGATAACTCGGTAACATCATCAATTATTCCTATAGTGAAAGGATTTTTAGGTCTATCCTTTTTCATGTTATTAAATACTGCAAGTATCTGTGACGGCCTTGTATCCTTCGAGCCAAGTCCGTATCTTCCTCCGATTATTACCGGTACCTTAGAAGGTACATTAGTATGTTCAGATCCTTTTGTCGTAATGTTCAAAGCATTGATTTTTCCATACCCGTAAGTATATAGAGCTTTAATTACATCCAGATATAAAGGTTCACCTGCGGAACCCGGCTCTTTCGTCCTATCCAATACAGCAACTCCCTTTACTGTTTTAGGTAGTTTCGAAATGAAATGTCTTTCTGAAAAAGGTCTGTATAGGTGTACTCTCACCATACCAACCTTTTCTCCTCTGCTAATTAGATAATCAATTACTTCATCAATAGTATCACATACTGATCCCATTGCTACAATTACATATTCTGCATCGGGAGCACCATAATAGTCAAAAAGGTTATATTCTCTTCCTGAAATTTTCGAATATTCTTTCATATATTGCTCAACAATATCAGGAACTTTATCATAAAAACTATTTTGAACTTCCCTTCCCTGAAAGTATATATCAGGATTCTGTGCAGTACCTCTTACTACCGGATGTTGCGGATTTAAAGCACTGGATCTAAATTCCTTTATAGCTTCATAGTCTACTAGGCCTGCAATATCTTTATAATCAACGACATCTATTTTTTGGTATTCATGAGATGTGCGAAATCCATCAAAAAAGTGCATGAAAGGTATTCGGGATTTTATGGCCGAAAGATGGGCTATAAAACCTAAATCCATAACTTCCTGCACATTTGATGATGCAAGCATTGCAACTCCTGTTTGCCGGCATGCCATAACATCCTGATGGTCGCCGAATATGGATAAGGCATGAGTTGCAATAGCTCTGGCACTTACATGTAATACTCCCGGTAATAATTCTCCGGATATTTTATACAAATTAGGTATCATTAAAAGTAAACCTTGAGATGCTGTATAAGTAGTTGTCAGTGCACCGGCAGCCAGAGAACCGTGCATTGTTCCGGAAGCTCCCGCTTCCGATTGCATTTCCACAACCCTAACTTCCTGTCCGAATATGTTTTTCATTCCCCGTGAAGACCATTCATCTACATTCTCCGCCATGGGAGATGAGGGGGTTATAGGGTATATCGCTGCTACTTCGGTTAGTGCATAAGAAGCATAGGCTGCAGCTTGGTTTCCATCCATTGTTTCTTTTTTTGCCATATGTTTTCTCCTTTTTCTCATATTTATTCTTATTTAATTTCATTTACGCTTATTTGCTTCTGTTTTATTGCTTACTTGCACTTTACTTGTTGCCTTAATTATTGCTTTTTATTTTAAAATTCACCTAATAATTACCCCTAAACCATATGGTTAAACAATATATCCTCTTAAATTTGCACTTTTTTCTGAAAGTGCTGAAATCAGGCCATTTGTTATTTTTCTATATAAAGCTTGATATTAAGGCTTTGAATAAAAAATGCAAAACCATAGCAATCTTAACTCTTTTGAACAAACACCTCTAATAAACACACATTTTGTTATTTAATATAATTTAATAATATTATTCCTATACTGAAAGATATAATACA
>CAZEYH010000006.1:11104-22635 GCA_964515895.1 uncultured Clostridiaceae bacterium
TTTACTATTTTTGATAAAATATATGCCATAACAAATATAGAAATAACCGTTAGCACCCATCTCATTGACATAAATTTCACACCAAGAAATTTAGCCTCATTTGCTAGCATAGGCACTTTAATAACAGCCCACGAACTTAAAATTATTACTATATTGGCTATACTTGCACCTTTATTTAACAGCATTTTACACATGGGAAATGCAGCATAAAGGGGTCCTGCTGAAAGGCTGCCAAATGCTAGTGATAAGATGCCTCCCTTTATACCTGATTTTTCACCCAGACTTTTTAAAATCAGTTCTTTGGGCACCCATGCGTCAATAATAACCGTTAGTATAAATATAGCTGGCATGACCATAAGCATTTCCTTAACATAATACATGCTGTTTTTAAGTGCCAACAATCCTTTGTCGGGTGCTGCAGCAAACAAAATTCCGTAAATCAATATTACTGCAGATAAAAGTTTGTTTTTCTTGATAAATTCCAATATGTTAGTTTTCTTGTTTTTGCCCATTCTTTTTTTCATTTGTTCATTTATGTTATAATCTGCACCGTTGTGAATATTCTTTTGCATATTCATATTCATACTAGACCTCCTAACAGCCCCATTACTAAAGCAATAATTATGGCAAAACCGAAGCTCAATAAATTTCTACCAACAGCAAATTTCTTGCCAAATTCCTGTTTTTCCAGTGGAAATGTAACTGCACCCACCATTGTTAGTGTGGTCAAAAATGCAACAGCAGGCACTATGCTAGCACCCTTATCCACCAATGAACCTATAAGAGGAAAAGCTACGAATGCAGGTATTAAAGTAATAGCTCCAACAATAGCGGAAACTATAGTTGAAATAAATTGGTTTGATTCACCCATAACTTTTTTTATCGTTTCAGGTGGTATAAATGTAATAATTAATCCAATTAAAAATAGTATTGCTATAATCTCTCCTACCATATTTTTCATCATGTTTCTGGACATTTTTGCAGATGTAAAGGTTTTCTTCCTATCCTTTATAAGAGCTACTGCAAGCAGCGCTCCTGAAACAACCCACATTGAAAGTGTAAATATATCCATATATTTCTATCACCTCTGATTTTTATTTTCCGTCATACCATCTTTTCAATTAAAAAACAACACAAAAAATAAAGATAATAAAACATACTTGGCACAACAGTCAATTTCATATTATAATCTAATTAAGAAAATTGCAGTTACCATGGTAACTAATTATGAAATTATTGTGATTTAATAAACTCGCCACTCACAATTTTAGTTTTGAGCATGCTAATGGTAGATCATTTGCATGGATTAAATGCTCAAGTATGCAGAGAAAGTATGTAAAATAGGTATCCAGAGAAGGTATAAATAATTCAAAACCTAGCTTTAAATAAAAAAGTTATAACTTTAAGAAGGGGATAGAAATGATTAGTAATAATATAAATGAAAAGCATGACTTAAATGAACAGCATTTAAAACTGATAAAGCTAAATATGCTGTTTAGCAATTTTACTATTGAAGAGCTGGGCAAATTCTTTAGCAACAGCAATAGTAAGGTTAACACATATAAGAGCAACACAGTCATATATTTTGAAGGTGAAAAGTGCCGCTCAATGGATATAATTCTCCGGGGCTGTATACTTATCCAAAAAATCGATGAAAAAGGGAATATTCTTACAATAACAGAATTTGGCCCCGGAAATAGTATTGGAGGTAATCTGTTATTTTCAGAAAATCCACTTTATCCTATGACTGTAATTGCGAAAGATGAAGTTACACTTTTTAATATTAATAAGCATCTGGTACTTGAACTATGCCACAACAATAAATCCTTTCTTGTCGAATATCTTAAAAGCATATCTGATAAGGCTGCTATCCTTACAAACAAAATAAAAACTATTTCAATGAAATCTATAAGAGAAACAATTATTGATTTTCTAACCTATGAGTACACCATTCAGGGAACTACCAAAATCAAATTATCCATGTCAAAAAAAGAATTGGCTGAGAGATTCGGAATCCAAAGGACCTCTCTTTCCCGTGAGCTTGCTAAAATGAGAAAAGACGGTCTCATCTCTTATGACGCTAATTTTATAACTATTAAAAATCGTAGTTTAATTAAAAATTAAACCCACATTCCGGTTAATAAAACTATGGTCTTTTGACTAATAACTCGTAGCAATGTTTAGAAAATATCAGCCTATACATTATAACCCTGTACATTCCTGTACATTGCATACGTTCATATGCACACATTTCACATTTTGTGTAACCATATTTGTATTCTATGAATAATATGAACTAGTCAGTAATTAACCTAATATTAAAATTGTAGATAAAGCACTGCGCAGAATTTTTGACATTTGTCAATAACATTTGGACGAAAGGAGGTATTGGTAATGTCAAGCCCAGGTTATAAAGGAATTTTAGGATGCAACAGTGAAATCTTGTTCTTTATTCTGGTTTTTCTAATACTGTGCTATGGATGTGGTGGCCATTCCTGTGGCCGTGATTAATAACATAAGAAAATATTGTTAATTTACACCGTTTTAGTTAGAATTTAGTTTTATCAAATATTGAAAGGAGAATAAGTTTATGGAAGATAGAGGCATACTAGGTAGAATCTTTGAGAACGATACAATTCTTTGGTTTATCATTCTATTCCTGTTACTCTTCTGGTGCTGCGGAGGGTTTTATGGACCGGCTAGAGATTAGCAAGTAGCTAAAACTTAATTAAACAGCTAAGTTATTAGTAAGCAGCTAAGATGTTACTAGACAGTTAACATGAATTTTAAGGAGGCGTTAACGCCTCCTTAAAATTCACACTCCCATTATTCTTTATGTTTTTACTGTTTTCATTAGTTACTTCTCATTTCTAACTTTCTACAGTAAATATTATGCATATAGTGCATGGAAATCGACATATACAATATTTTTATCCAAATTAATTAAACGCACTCATATACAATAAGCCTGACCGTTATGTTTTAATGCTGACCGTTTATGCTGCCCGTTATAAAAATATATTGACAACCTGACTGATATGTGTATAATATAACTATATGATTATCAACATGATCATATAGTTTAAATTTTTAACTTTTTGTGAGGTTATTTTGTGAAAATACTGTATGAGATTGGGGGTGGCAGAAAAAATTAGTCTTTTAATTTATTTTTCATATTGTTTTTGATTAAACGAATAACCCTATAGCATTAAGACTATTTTAAATTCAATCATCAAACCTCTCAAAAAGATTAAGATCAAGCTCATACCTTACATGAAAGATCAAGGTAATTGAAACAAAGTATTCACTAAAGAATTTATTCGGGAGGTAATATTTTATGAAAAAATTTTTAGCTATCATTTTGGTCGTATTACTTGCGTTTAGTGCTGTTGCATGTTCAACAACAAAAGATAAGGACCCATCAGAAACGTCTGATAAAGATTCTTCAGCAACATCTGATAAAGATACATCAACTCAAGTAAGTACAATTCACAAAGTTATGGAAAAGGGAACCTTGGTAGTTGGTTGTTCGCCTGTCGTTGAAGGTGTTTGCTACCAAGATCCTGAAAGCGGAAAGTTTGTTGGCATGATTCCGGATATTATCAATGGCTATGCGGAACAATTAGGAGTGGATGTTAAATGGGAACCACTTGAATGGTCATCTTTAATTCCGGCAGTAAATACGGGTAAAGTTGATATGATAGCAGCACACATGACAGTTACTATTCCAAGAACTGTAAATGTTACTTTTACAAGTCCGTGGATTGTAGATAGCGCAATGGCATGCGTAAGAACTGATTCGGAACTTAAAACTCTTGCAGATTTAGATGATCCTAAAGTAAAGATAGGTTCCGGAGAAGGTAGTTCCTATAATGAGCTTATACCTGAACTTTTCCCGAAAGCTGAATTGGTAATTATGCCTACTACAGCATGGCAAGATGCTCTTAAAACAGGTAGAATTGATGCTATGTTTGATGATAGTATCTCTTTCCCCGGTCCGATATCCAGAAGTGACGGAAAGCTAAGATTGATTCCGGAAAAAGCTAATTCCTTTAGATATAGCTTTGGTGTCAAGTTAAATGATATGGTATTTAAACAATCACTTGATACTTATCTAAGTGATATCCGCTGCGACGGCATTTATGCCGAAATTTACAAAAAATGGTTTGGAATCGAATGGGAACCCATGACTGACGGTACAAGCTACTAATAATATACTTGATAAGTATGAATGACAAGTATGAATACATTTAACTCAACCATATTAACCATATTAACCATATTATAGAAACCATACTTGTATGTTATTTTCATGCTTATCTATGATCATAATACGGAGTAGGAGGGTTATCTTGCGGGAAGATTGTTCCCGCAAGATAAAATATAGATTATGCAATTTAAATTATATGTACTAAAAGCAACTTTTCCTTTTTTTCTAAATGGACTATTAGTAACGGTAAAATTTACTATAATATCTGTAATATTAGCAATTTTCTGGGGAATCCTTATTGGAACAATTATTTATCAGAAAGTAAAATATATTAGTCCTGTTTGTAAATGGTATGTTACATTTTTTAGGGAAACGCCTCTTCTGGTACAAATGTATATCATTTTTTATGGGCTTGCACAGTTGGGATTGCTTCTACCTGCCTCGGTAGCCGGTGTCGTTTCATTGGTGCTTAACGATGGTGCTTTTGTTTCAGAAATCATTCGTGGTGGTTTGCAAAGCGTTGAAAAAGGTCAAACAGAAGCTGCATATAGTCTGGGCTTTACTAAAATGCAAACATTAAGATACTTTGTTTTTCCGCAGGCATGGAAGAAAGTTTTAGATTCTATTATGGGAATGGTTTCAGTTATTCTTAAAGATACATCTTTGCTTACTCTTATTACTATTAGTGAATTAACATATGTTGCTCAAAAAGTAAATGCTCAAAGATTTGAGCCTGTTACAGCTTTTTTAACTGCTGCTGCATTGTACTTCTTTTTATTCCTAATTGTACAAGGCATAAGAAAACTAGTTACAGTTTGGGGGTGTAAAAATGGGCTTGCTGGATCATAAAATAGTATTAAATGTATTAATAAGGATGGGATTGCCACAAACACTTAAATTGGTTACAACCTCTCTGATATTGGCGTTGACGGTAGGAATATTTCTGGGTGTTATCAGAAGCTTTAAAATACCAGTATTAGACCAGGTACTTGGACTCTACGCTCAAATATGCCGTGGTGTTCCCATTATGATTATTCTGCTTTTTATGTATACTTCCCTACCTTTTGGAACTCCCTACTGGACATCAGTACTGGCGTTGGTATTTGTTGAAGGTGCATATATTATGGAAATTATCAAGGGCGGATTATTTTCTATTGACCGCGGGCAATGGGAGGCTGCCAAGTCATTATCTATTCCAATGACTTATACTATTGTAAAAATAATAATACCCCAAGTACTATTAGTAACACTGCCGGCAGTTATCGGTCAGCTTGTTTTATTAGTAAAAGGTACTGCTGTTGCATCTACCATAGGCTTTCTAGAATTAACCAAGCACGGTCAGATGCTGTTATCAAGTTATTCACAACCTTTGGTGATTTATAGCTATGTGCTTATCATTTATTTTATCCTATGTCATACTCTTACATTTGTCAGTGGTAAGATAGAAAAAAATATTATTCAAAAGATAGTTGGTGAGATTCATGAACAATAAAAAAGATATCATACTTTCTTTAAAAAATGTTACAAAGAAATTTGGAGATTTGACGGTTCTCAACGGTGTAAGTCTTGATGTCAATGAACATGATGTAATTGTTCTTTGCGGCCCTAGCGGCGGTGGTAAGAGTACATTATTAAGAACCATTAATGGCTTGGAAAAAATTAATTCAGGGGAGATAGTTTACAGAGGCAAAAAAGTTAATTCAAAAAATATCCATGAAATAAGAAAACATATAGGAATGGTATTTCAACAGTTTAACCTTTTTACAAACCTGACCGTCAGGGATAACTTAACTATTGCTCCGGTAAAAGTGCTTAAAAGGAATAAAGATGAAGTGACTAAAAAAGCACAGGAATATCTTGAAATATTTAATATCCCAGAAAAAATTAATGCTTATCCACATGAATTGTCCGGAGGGCAAAAACAAAGGGTAGCAATTGTTAGATCCTTATTGATGGAACCGGACATCATGCTTTTTGATGAGCCAACTTCCGCTCTTGATCCAGAAATGATTAAGGAAGTGCTTGATGCCATAAGAAGATTATCTTCCATGGGGATGACTATGCTCATTGTTACACATGAAATGGGTTTTGCAAAAGAAGTGGCTTCAAGGATCTGTTTCCTGGAAAATGCACAGATTTTGGTTAACGAAGAAACTGATAAATTTTTTAAGGAAAATGATAATCCTAGATTAAAGCAGTTTCTTTCTATGATATTGGATTATTAATGAGACGTTAAGAGTATATGTTTTATGAGCTTTTGTTTTATTAATTTACGTTGAGGAGGTAAGACCAAATTGATTAAAAGTAGATTGTTGACAGAAGAGACATTGTCCCTTCCTATGATTAGTACTGTTTCATTCTTAAAACAGTGCAGAATTGAAGCCGGAGAAGGTTTAATTGACCTTTCGGTAGGCAATCCAGATTTGCCGCCATGTAACCCTGCCATACAAGAACTTGTAGAACGTTCTGCTAATCCTTATATTCATGGTTACGGAAATTTTGACGGACAACCGGTATTAAAACAAAGTATTATAAATTATTACAAAACTAAATATGACGTTAATGTTGACAAAGATGAAATTAATATTCTCAGGGGTATAAGGAATATCCTCTTTTATATTGCGTATCTTTTTGCCGGTCCTGGCGACTACGTACTAATTCCTAGCATTGGGTACCAGTCCTATTACCTTGCTACAATATTTTCAGGTGCAACCCCTTATTTCATTAAAATGGAGGAGTCAACCGGGTATTATCCAGACCTTGAAAATGTGCCCGATGAAGTTTTAAGTAAAGCAAAACTACTGTATCTTAATTATCCCAATAACCCAACAGGGAGTCATGTTACAAAAGAGCAACTACAAAAAACAGTAGATATTGCTAGAAAACATAACATCTTAATTTGCTATGATAATGCTTATAATGAGATAGTTTTCGACGGACTTGAGCCAATTAGTTTCATGGAAATTGAAGGTGCAAAAGACATTGGTATAGAAGTATTTTCCCTTTCAAAATTGACAGGCCTTGCAGGCTGGCGTATTGCATTCTGTATAAGTAATAAGGAAATAGCCAATTATATATGGAATTACCGTGCTGTAACCGATAGTGCACCATATGACGGTTTTCAATTTGCTGCGGCAAAAGCAATAGATTATGTTACACACAACAATGAGGGTAAAAAAATGGCTGCCATATATCAACATAGAAGAGACATTATTACATCTAGTCTAGATTCAATTGGAATATCATATTTCAAATCACAGGGAGGTTTTTATTTGTGGCTTAATGCACCAAATGGAAATGGTAAAGCTTTTGCCTATGATGTTGTAAGAAAAACCAAGGTTTTACTCACTCCGGGTGAATATTATGGTGATGATGGCGCAGGAAATGTGCGAATTTCCCTTACTGCCGGAGAAGAAACATTGGCTGAAGCAGCTGAAAGGCTAAGCAAATTATATTTGTAATTCCCAGGATTGCATAAAACTACTATGTTCAAAGGGTTAAAGCTAGAGTTGGAGTTAGAGATAAGGTTAGGATTAGGTTTGGAGTTAGGGTTGTATAATGTATTAGAAATTGATTAATGTATGTAGAACTTGAGAGATATTGACAATTTGCCCAATTGTTATACAATAAACCTTAGGATAAGCTATGATAGTTATTTAATAAATTTTCCGGGGATAATGTAGGAGGTAACTGTGTCACTTAAATGTCTTAAATATTTAGAAGTGAAAAATCAAATTCTTAAAGAAATAATCAAGATGGAACCACACGAAAGGATAATGTCCAGACCAATGCTTTGCAAAAAGTATGGCGTGACCAGAACTACTGTTGATAGAGCAGTTTCAGAATTGGTTGGCGAAGGGTATCTATATTCTCAGGCCGGTAGTGGTACCTATATATCATCTGCATTACATGAAATAGATAAATCTTGTGTTGATAATAATTCGAGTAATGATGGTGTTGCAAGCTGGGGTGTAATATTTCCAAATGTAATGAAGGATACCTATCCCGGTATTTTAAGAGGAATAGAAGATGTGGCACAAGAAAAAAACATAAATGTTGTTGTATGTAATACTGATAATGATATAGAAAAACAAGATCAATATATAAGGCGACTTATTGAATCAGAAGTGCAGGGTATTATCATAGTACCTGCTATATCTAAGAATCAGGATATAAGTGCTTTTAAACTACTACGCGAAAAAGAAATACCTTTTATTTTTTGTAATAGAGCTGTTGATGGAATAACTGCCCCATTAGTGTATTCAAACGACTTTTATGGTGGATATATTGCTACAAAACACCTTATAAAAATGGGTTATTGTAAAATAGCATATATATCCAGTGAGGTATATAAGGTAAGCATAGACCGATATCACGGATATTTTGCAGCAATGGCAGAAGCCAGACTAAATGTCGACAGCAGATATGTGATAATGGAGGAATTTAATGATGGTATTGAGAGAGGTTATGGAAATACTATGGAGCTGCTCGCACTTGACAATATCCCGGATGCAATTTTTTGTTTTAATGATACCATTGCTTCAGGAGCATACAAGGCTATTTATGAAAAAGAATTTAAGGTTTCTGATGATATCGGTGTTATCGGATATGATAATACAAGTATCTGTGAAGCTCTTCCTATTAAGTTAACTACTATTTCATATGAGACATATGAAATAGGCTATAAAGCTGCTGAGGTTCTTCAAAAGATAATATCTGGAGAAGATACATCAGATATGAATTTCTTCCTCTTTCAACCAAAGTTAATCATAAGGGATAGCTGCAAGGGTAAAAAGCAAACTATAGAAAAGTAGACTAAAATAATTACTATCCGCAACTATAATACTGTTAAAATACTCGTGTAAGCTAGTAATATTAGGCACTAGGTGTAAAAGTACATCAAACTTTTTGACACTACGAATAAAATTTGGAGGTTTTGAAAATGAGTACTTATAATTTAGAAAAATTTAAAGGAATATTTATAGCATTAAATTCATGCTTTGACGAAAAGGGAGAACTTAACTATGAAGCTGTAAAAAAGCTTAGCGGTTTCTATAAAGATAAGGGTGTAAAAGGTTTGTATGTTTGTGGAAGCACAGGTGAAGGATTTCTGCAAAACATTGAAGAACGCAAACAAACCCTTGAAGCTGTTATGGAAGAAGTAGGAGGCAAAATGACTATTATCGTGCATGTAGGTGCAATCTCAACAAAAGATAGTATAGAGCTTGCAGTACATGCGGAAAAAGTTGGGGCTGACGCACTTTCGGCCGTACCCTGTGTATACTATCGGGTTCCGGAAAGCAGCATTCAAGGACATTGGAATAATATAATAAATAGTACCTCACTTCCATTTATTATCTATAACATACCACAACTAACAGGATATAATTTGTCCATAGGGTTGTTAAAGAAGATGTTACAAAATAAAAAAGTCATTGGGGTAAAAAATACCGCAATGAATGCGTATCAAACACAACAGTTTAAAGCATTAGGGGGTAAAGATTTTATTGTATTTAACGGACCGGACGAACAGTATTTAGCCGGAAGAATAATGGGAGCAGAAGCCGGAATTGGTGGAACTTACGGAGTTATGCCGGAGCTGTTTTTAAAAGTAGAACAGTGCATTAGGGAAGAAAACTTTAAAGAAGCGCAAAAATGGCAATATAGGATAAATGAAATTATAACAGAATTATTAACATTTCCATCACTTCAAGGACCAACAAAAGAAATTATTAAGTTAAGAGGTGTAGATATTGGTGAACCAAGATTGCCACTTGAACCTGTTCCCAAACAAGAATATCATAGAGTAGTGGAAATTTATCAAAAGATTATGAAATATGTAGATCAATTAAATTAAACCGGTAGCATTTTCTTTTACTAAAGAAAAATATAGCAAATATAGATTACCAAGTATAAATTTAGAAGTGGGATGTGGGAGGTAAGAAGTGAGAAATAAAGTTGGAAAATCGGCCTTTCACATTCCAATATCTATTTTTGACCCCTAACCTCTAATCTACAACCGCTAACCTCAAACTTCTGATCTCTAACCTCTCGCCTGCAGAAAATGCACCCGTAGCAATAATATATTTGGCCAGCCTGTTTATAATTCCATACCAAGTTTAATTAAACGAAACATCCTATCGACTGCATCCATCAGCAATTCCTTTGATCTTGACATAGCCTCATCCAAGCTCATATCCTTATTAATTGTAGTCATTATACTATCAATTCCGTATTCATAAACATCTTGAGCCTTATCACCCATAGAGCCGGTAATTACTACAACTTTTATTCCATACTTCTTACAACGTCGTGCTATTCCAACAGGAACCTTCCCGAATACAGACTGTCCATCAATTCGCCCTTCCCCTGTTATAACAAGGTCTACACCGTTAAGAAGCTTTTCAAATTCAACAAAATCCAAAATAGTATCAATGCCGGACTTTAATTTAGCCCCAAAAAAACAAATAAGAGCAGCCCCGAGACCTCCTGCTGCGCCTGATCCGGGTATTTTATCCACATCTATGCCAAAATGTTTGAAAATAACTTCAGCATAATTTTTCATGCCATTTTCCAATATCCGGAGCATGTCTTCTGTTGCTCCTTTCTGTGGGCCAAAAACCGCTGTTGCGCCTCTTTCACCTGTTAATGGATTATTTACATCACAAATTACAGTAATCTTACTTTCTTTTATCCTAGAGTCTAAATTTTCTATATTAATATGTTTTATTTTTGAAAGTTCTCCACCCCCAAAACCAACTTCCTTACCATCACTGTTTAGAAATTGTACACCTAATGCTTGAGCAGCACCTATTCCGCCATCATTCGTAGCACTTCCCCCTATCCCGATAATAAACTCCCTAATTCCTTCATCTAAAGCTGCCTTAATCATTTCTCCTGTTCCGTAGGTTGTAGTCAATAATGGATTCCTTTCGGTAGGCCCAATTAAAGGCAAGCCGGAAGCTTCGGCCATTTCTATTACTGCAGTTTTTGCTGCAGTTCCTGTTATAGTTTTTCCTACAGTTCCTGTTGCAGTTTTTGCTTCACTTTTAATTTTACTCTTAGTTTCAGCTTTTACTGATGTTTTCGATTCAGCTTTTACTTCACTTTTTGCTCCGGTTCTTACTGATGTGTTTACTTCGGTTTCACCATCAATAATGCCATATTTAGCTTTTACCACTTCCCCAAGAGGTCCTGTTACTTCAACCCACTTATATCGACCGCCCTTTGCTGTCGTCAAAGCATCCACCGTACCTTCTCCTCCATCAGCAATGGGTACTTTAACTATCTCAACCGGGTCAAAGTGCTGCCTTGCCACTTC